>NZ_JBPCEP010000007.1:0-294108 GCF_050971705.1 Niallia sp. M35 | reverse complement strand
GTCTAACAGCAGCTTTTTCCTTTTAATGTGGTAAGAACACTAATTGATAAAGGAATAATACGGCAAATACGTAAACGAGTGGATGAACCGTTTTTCCTTTTCCTTTTACTAGCTTTAATAATGGATAGGAGATAAATCCAAGGGCAATTCCTGTTGCAATGCTTGATGTAAGCGGCATGCTTAGGATGACTATAAATGCTGGGAATGCTTCATCAAACTCTGACCATTTCACATCACTTATTGCCCCCATCATCAAGCTTCCTACAATTATTAGAGCAGGAGCTGTAATAGCAGATAAACCAGAAATGCTGCTCACTAACGGAGCAAAAAAGGCAGAAATAATAAATAAAACAGCAATTGTAACACCAGTTAAACCAGTACGGCCACCTGCTGCAACACCTGATGTCGATTCAATAAAAGCAGTGGTTGGACTTGTCCCAAACATTGCGCCAACAGATGTTCCAAGTGAATCAGCAAGAAGTGCCTGCCTTGCTTTTGGCAGCTTATTGTTTTTTATTAATCCAGCTTGCTCAGCCACCCCAATCATCGTACCAGTGGTATCAAAAATCGTTACCAATAAAAAGGAGAAAACGACAGCGTACAATCCATGTTGAATAACATCGCCAAATGCTGAAATTGGATTGCTAATGATAAGTCCCTCTGGTAAATGCGGGCTTGCCATAATTCCATTTTCAAAGGATAAGTAACCAGTAAAGTAAGCGATAATGCTTGTTACAATCATCCCAATAAATAACGCACCTTTTATATTCAAACTAAACAGAACAATCGTAATAGCTAAACCAATAAGGGCGATTATGACAGTGGGAGACTGAAGATCACCTAGTCCAACTAGATTTTCTGGATTGGCAACAATAATTCCCGTTTGTCTCAACCCGATAAATGCTATAAATAAACCAATACCAGCTGTTATTCCATGTTTCAAATTATCTGGAATAGCTTGAATTAATTTTTCTCTAAATGATGTTAATGACAAGATAACAAAAATAATACCGGCAACAAATACTGCAGAGAGTGCTACCGTATAATCGACGTTATTATTTCCAACAACCGAAAAAGCAAAGTATGCGTTCAATCCCATACCCGGTGCAATAGCAATAGGATAATTTGCAAGCAAAGCCATCCACAACGTCCCGATAGTAGCTGCTATGATGGTTGCTAGGAATACTTGGTCAAATGGAATTCCTGCTTCTTTTAAAATTCCTGGATTGACTACTACTATGTAAACCATTGTTAAAAAAGTTGTGAATCCAGCCATTAACTCTGTTTTCACAGTTGTATTATTTTCCTTTAACTTAAACATGAAAGAACCTCCAAAAAACGAACATTTAAAAACAACATTATCTATGTTATTCGTTTTTACTGCAAAAAGCAACTATTTTTCTCGATAGAAAAATGGCAATTTAGTGAAATACCTTTATTAGTTTGACACTAGTCTTTCTTTTCCATACGAAAATAATCACAGAAACAAAAAAATCTACCAGAACGGAAATAGTTCTAATAGATTTTTAATGATCTTTATTTAGATGCTTCTAATGAAAAATGTTCATTTAACAAGGCAATTTTTTTATCCGTATATTCCACAAAACTTTCATTATATGTTTTAGGATGTTTAGGATTAGAAAATTGGGTAATCTTACCTGTAACAGGATGAATAAATTTGCTGGACGCTCCACAGCCTACACCAATAACCGTCTGCAGTTCTTCCATCATCATAATATTATAGATACTTTCCTGGTTTTTCTTTGAATAGCCGACATTCTCTAAATTTCCTAGAATATTTTTCTGACGGTATAAATAGTACGGGACATAATCATGTTTCTCTGTCCATTCTTCCGCCATCTTCATCATTTCCTGAATTTCCTCTCTATCCGCTACCTTATATCTAGATTTATTACGCGTCATTTCAGACGCACGTTTAAACGACAGAGTATGAACAGTCAGTGATTCAGGCATTAACTCTTCTGTTTTATCAAGAGAATATTGAAATTCTTCCACACCTTCACCTGGAAGCCCAATAATTAAATCCATATTAATATTATTCATGCCATGCTTACGTGCTAAATGATACTTTTCAATTGTTTCTTCTACTGTATGATGTCTACCAATCGCTTTTAATGTTTGTTGTGTATACGATTGTGGATTAATACTAATTCGATCGATATTATATTTTTTTAACACTTCCAGTTTGTCTGGCGAAATCGTATCCGGTCTCCCTGCTTCGACCGTGATTTCACGAATGTTTTCTACATTTGGAAAAGAAGCATGCATGCGCTCGTAAAGCATGTCCATTTCTTCTGCTGAAATACTTGTTGGTGTTCCTCCCCCATAATAGACGGTTGTAATATTAATATTTTTTTCTTTTAGCCACTCCCCTATCTTTTCCATTTCATAATGAAGCCCGCCTAAAAAGGAGGAAACTGAGCCTTGTCGTCCATTAATGGCATAGGCTGGGAACGTACAGTAAGCACATTTTGTCGGACAAAATGGAATTCCAATATAGATGCTTACTTCTTTTTTCAAATCATATAAATCAGGAATCACTGCTAATTGGCGATCAATGATTTTCTGCATTAGCTCGATTTTTTCATCGGACATTAAATATTCCTCACGAAGAGATTGATGCGCCTCTTCTATCGGTGTTTGCTTTTGCATATGCCGGTGAAGAAGTTTTGTTGGGCGTATACCTGTTAAAATCCCCCATTTTTGCACCATTCCTGTATACTCTTGCAGCAATAATAAATAACTTTTGGAAATGGCTTTTTTCATTTGCTTAAATATTTCTTTATCCGTTAACTGACTAAGATCTGCATGGCTATTACATATAGTTTCTTCTTTTAATTCCTTGAGCTTGCCTTTTACGATAAATTCATGCCCAATAATTTCTGTTTCGAACTCAACATGAAGGTCTGCTTTTTCTTCTAGTTCTCTATAAAGCACCTTTGTATCTTCAAAAAATAAATTGCCTATGTGCTCTAATGGCCTAATATAACGTTCATCTGTTAATCCTTGTATATATATTTGTTTCATCGTTATTTTTCAACTCACCTTTTATTCTGAATATTATCATGCTTTATTTAACCAATTATACTGCAGTGTAAAAAAAATAACTAGAAAGGTCAAAAGACTTTCTGTTAGCTATTCTAGAAAAGGGAACAGGAGAAGTCTCCGCGTGACTTCTCCTCCTATAAAAATATAAATAATAGCTATTTTATAATATTCATCTTGCGCAAAAACTCAATGGGATGCTGTTTACGGAAGTGTTCCTTGACCATGTAAGCAACCCCTTCTTGGTCATTAGATCTCGTTACCCAGTCCGCTGCAATTTTCAATTGATTTGGAGCATTTCCCATTGCCACACCAAGACCTACTGCTTCAATTACCTCTAAATCGTCTAATCCGTCTCCTATGGCAACCATTTCGCTGCTCTTTATCCCGAGCTTTTCCCCTAAAAATAACAACCCGCTTCGTTTCGATACACCAGCTGGTAAAATATCTAGACGCAACTCATTATGTTGAACAATATGGATATTATCAAACATTTTTCCAAGCACTTCTTTTGCATCCTCGCAGTCTTTTTTCTCTTCAAAATAAACTTCCATTTTGGGCGGACTTACTGGTTCTTCTAATAAAACATCACTTAAAACATCGACAAATTGGTGGGAATAAAAGACTGGATCTCCAGATGATAAGACCGTTTTTGCAAGCATATTATGATGGAGTTTTGATTTGTTAGCTAGTGAGAATTTTTCATGTACCAAACGAATTTGGCATATGAATCCTTCTAAGAATCGGACAATATCTGATGTAAGGTCGTCTGCGATTCGTTTAACAAAAATAGTATCATCTTCATTATTGGCCACTAATGCTCCTTCATGTGCCACGATGTAACTATTTAATTTCAACGCTTTTGCCACCTTTTTCGCAGAGGGCAAGCTCCTTGCAGTTACAAGCGTTACATAAATTCCCTTTTGCTGTACATATTCAATCGCCTCTTTTGTCGCTTTCGTTAAGCGGCCATTTGATTGAAGGAGAGTACCATCGATATTTAAAGCTAGTAAGCGATAGATCATAAATTTCCCCCATTTCTTCGATGTATTGTCTTTATATATCATTTATGTAGAAAACAAGCATAATAGAACTTTTGAGGGAAGATTAACAAAAGATGTATGAATTTATTTCGGTAAGATTTTGTAATGCGAGGATTCGTTGTTAGGTAGTAAAATACGTTCTGTTATGTGCTCAAATTTAATTTAAAGCTCGCAATCCTTTTTAGGATCGAGTAGTGTAGTATAGCAAACCAATGGAAAAAATTGCTTTTTACTTTTTTGAATAAAATAAGTCATTTTTTTTAAAATAATAAACGTAACACAAATTAAATTACTCAAGGAGGAAACATTCATCATGGCAAATAACAATTCAAATCAATTATTAGTTCCTGGAGTATCTCAAGCATTGGATCAAATGAAGTATGAAATTGCATCAGAGTTCGGGGTAAATCTTGGAGCTGAAACTACTTCTCGTGCTAACGGTTCTGTTGGTGGCGAAATCACTAAAAGATTAGTACAAATGGCTGAGCAACAACTTGGCGGCAGCAGATTCTAAGAATAATTAAATAAATTTGGCTAATGGAGGACGGCGGCATGCCGTCCTCCTCTTGTTTTCTAAATAAGCCACAGGAAACGCCCCCGCAACCATAAAAAACCCCTACTAAGAGTAGAGGAGTTTTGTCATTATTATTGTTGTTGAGCAGGACCGTAAAGCTCTTCTAATGGTTTCATGATGATTTGGTTCAATTCACCAATTAATACGCTCATACGTTGTTCTGCTTCCATCAATTTCGAAATACTTTCGTGTTGTTGAACAAGTGCTACTGTTTTTTGGGCTTGTTCTACTTCTTCTTGTGTAATTTCTTGACCAGACATTTGCTTTTGCTGAAGCTGTAATTGAATATTACGGAAATTATCAAACATCGCTTTCGCAGAAGGATCTCCATTTACCGTATCATACATCTTTTTCAATTCTGTATATTCATCACTTTGACGAATCGCTTTCTCTAAAGCATTAGCAGGATCATGTAAATTTACTGCCATTTAAACAACTCCTTTTCATTAACAATTGACTCCACTATAACAAACTATGCATCATAATACCAGAAATACCTCTATTTCAGAAAATCAAGAAAGCTTCTAAAAATTAATACAAACAATTCTTCGGCAGCTAATCGATAAATCTTTTTCCTATGTCTTTCACACCTTTGCTTATCTTTCATAAGATATATCAGCACCAAAATAGGCGAATATCCGTATTGCCTCTTCATAACTTGAAAAACAAATGGGGAATCTGGATGACTCTGAAATTTTTGCAACTAACAAAAAAAGATGATTTTCAAAAAACATTAAAAGGATTATCTATTGCAATCAGTCCCTCTTTATTAAAATTTTTACATGTGGATCTCCATGATGACGTTTATGTATGTATAGCTAAAATGCTTATTCCAGTAAATGTACAAACACATTCACTTGAAAAACAAGATATTGTTTTTAGTACAGATTTAGAAAAAAACTTGCCAATTCCTAAAGAAATCAACACCTATCTTCTGCCTTATTATCACAAGAATCAAATAATCCATTTAGGCCCTGTTATTGGTATATTAACAGAAGTGAACGACGACAAAGAGGATATTTCTTTTCCTGCTATTCAACATTTATGCAAGGAATTGACGGAAGAATTAACGCAAATAGGCGGATTCTTTTATCTGTTCGGATTACAGCATGTTCAAGATGATTTCGTTCACGGTTATTTTTTTGCTAATAACACCTGGTCTAAACAACCATTACCTTATCCTAATGTCGTTTATAATCGACTTCATTCGCGAAAGGCAGAGGCAAGTACTTCTTTTTTGCAGCTCAAAAAAATATTAGAAGACAAAGAAATTCCTATTTTTAATAGTAAATTTTTTTCAAAGGATGAAACATATCAACTTCTCGTAAAAAATGCGGAAGTTACTCTCCATTTACCGGTAACGGAGCCTTTAACTGTGGAAAACTTACACTTTATGCTTAAGAATTTTCCAGTTCTCTATGTGAAACCTGTTCATGGAAGCCAAGGCAGAAATATCATTCATATTGAGTCCTTTAACAATCATTATATTGCTACAATTTCTTCTGGAAAAAGGAAAGGGAAAAGCCAGCTTTTCACGGAAGAAAAAAAACTTTGGAAATGGCTAGAACACTACAGTAAGGGAAGATCTTATATTTGCCAGCAAGGAATAGATTTTCAAAAATGGCAAGGGCGCTCCCTTGACTTTCGTATTCTTTGCCACAAAAACTATCAAGGGAACTGGACAATAACATCTACCGTTGCCAGAATTGCCCAAAAGAATGCAATTGTTGCCAATCTTGCCCAAGGCGCAGAGATGAAGCCTGCAAAAGCGGTGTTAAATGAATTGCTGCATACAGAAAATGCAGAACAAAAATTGGAGGAATTAAAAAGATTAGCAATCGAAATTGCCATTCTCCTCCATAAAAATACAGATGGATACTTAGGTGAACTTGGAATCGACATAGGCATGGATAAACAAGGACACTTATGGATCATAGAGGTAAACTCTAAACCTTCTAAGAAATTAGAGGAACATATTGAAAAAACAAGGCCATCCACAAAAGCTTTACTTGAATATTTTATTGCACTTTCCTTTTCCCCTTGTTTAAAGGAGCTATCAGACGATGAATAATTTCGGGATCATGTCATTATCCCTCGACCATGAAAATCATTACATTCACCAAATCGCAAAATATGGAAGGGATTTCGGATTTACGATCTATCATTTTGTCCCTTCTACTTATCATCCCTTTACACATACCGTAAAAGGAAAACAATATATGCCAGATTCAGATAGTTGGATAGAAGCAGAATTTCCGGTTCCTTCTATTCTATATGATCGCTGCTTTTATCATGATGATTCACATTCCATTCAATGCAAAAATATTATTCAGTGGCTGAAAAAACAACCGACAATTACTTTTCTCGGCAATGGATTACCAAATAAATGGAAGCTATACCAAGTATTACGCGAGTCAAAACTTTCTGCATATATTCCTGAAACTTTTCTCTTACAATCAGCCAATCAAATAAATTTTCAGAACTTAAATCCTGTCATTATTAAACCAATAAATGGTTCTCAAGGAAATGGACTATATTTTATTAAAAAGCAAAATAAAGACATCTTAGTTAGAACAGATAAAAAAGAAAAAACAATAGAAAAAATATTTTCGGATCAAGTGACTTTTAATAAATGGCTTAACCAGCTGTTAAAAAGAAATTCTTATATCATGCAGGCCCATCTTCCACTTACTAACAAAGAAGAGCAGCCATTTGATATTCGCGCTTTTATGCAAAAAAATCCAAAGGAAGAATGGAACGTTATCGAAAAAGGAATCCGCATTGGCGAAAAAGGAAGAATTATTTCTAATTTAAGTGCTGGTGCGTCGATTATCGCTTTTGAAGATTGGTTTCAAACCGCTCCCTTTCCATTAAAAGGCTTTCTTAAACAAGAGATGGAGGAAATTCTTACCCTCCTTCCTTCTATTTTAGAAAATTCCTTCTCTACACTATTTGAGCTTGGCGTAGATATTGGCATTTCACCAAATGGGTCATTATGGATTCTTGATGTAAATTCAAAGCCTGGGAGAAAAGTAATCATGACAGCATATCCACATCTATGTGAAAAGCTCTATCAAGCTCCAATCCTTTATGCTGCTAAACTTGCTGATGATAAAAGGAGGAATCGAGATGAAGAAGCTATATCCTATCGAAATAATCTCTAACAGCGAAAATACTGTTTACTTACCAACAGACTTTGAAGCAAATAAAAATTTGAAAATAATTGCATTTGGAACCGTCAGCAAAGAAGCCACTATAAAAAAACATAAAAAATCAAAAAATATCATAGGCATTAGTTCCGATCTTTTTAAAGAATTACTACTGCCTTCCAACAGTTCAAATGTGCACTTATTTTCAGATGACGAAACCATCTATATCGGCCCACTCGTAGGCATATTCACTTCTGGCTTTTCAACAATTAAAGTTCGCCCAATCGGGGATCGCTCGATTCTATTTTCTAAACTTCTTTCTGTGCAAAAAACAGTGGGAGTCATTGCCTTCCTATTTGGAGAGCAGCATATTAATTGGGAAACAGGAACAATTAATGGACTATTTTATGAAGATGGCTGGAAATCAGTAGAAGTTCCTTTTCCGAATGTCGTTTATGACCGTATCCCAAATCGCCGAATTGAAAATCTCCACAGAATCCAGGCCGTTAAAACGCGATTACAGAAAGAATACTCTATATCCTGGTATAATCCTGGTTTCTTTAACAAACTCGATATTTATGAACGACTTCTTCAGGATGACAGTATTTCCGATTATTTGCCTGAAACCCATGCACTCACTAATTTTTCTGTCATTGAAAGAATGCTGAGCAACTTCGGCAATGTCTATATAAAACCTAAAAATGGAAGTCTTGGTAAGGGAATCTACCAAATACTATTTGATAAAAAGGATGGCTGCTATTATACTCGCTTTAAAGATGAGGAGCAGGGTAATCGCTTAATGAAATTTGATCATTTGGAAGCATTAATGAATCACTTATTCGAAAATCAGAATTTATCTCATTATATCGTTCAACAAGGTATTCACTTAATTCGTTCAGAAAAAAAATCAGTCGATTTCCGTGTGCATACTAATAAAAATAAAGATGGTCAATGGGAAATGACGGCAATGGCCGCAAAAATTGCAGGCACAGGCAGTGTTACCACTCATCTTAATAATGGTGGTACGGTTAAAGCAATCGAAGAATTAACCAATACAGACCTTCATTGCGAAGAAATAAGCAATAAACTATCGAAGGCGTCCTTGCAAATAAGTAAGGCCATGGAAAAACAAATGGAAGGATATATAGGAGAAATCGGCTTTGATTTAGGATTGGACCGAAAAGGACGCGTATGGTTATTCGAAGCCAATGCAAAGCCGGGAAGAAGTATTTTTAAGCATCCTTCTCTTAAAAAATTTGATTTAGAGACTCGCAGAAAATCGCTCGAATACGCAGTCTTCCTAATGGATCAAAGTATTAAAAATCTTGAGGATATCTACCAATGAATATTTATTATGATTCCGAAAAAGAATGTTGGTATACAGCCTCGCGGGATACTTACCTTTTTGGGGCATCTAACATGTGCTTAGCTAATTTAATGCCAGCTGCCAACCATGCAGCTTTCCCAATTGTCCCACATGAAGATAAGGTTGGTCCATTAATCGGAATTATGATTGCAAGAAATAAACATAATAAATTAATTGGAAATGGCGAGCTCTTTAAACAGCTACAGGAAAAACTTCAACAACATGCGGGAGGAATTATCGTTATCTTTCCTCCTGAAAACTTACAGACAGAAAAACTAACGGGATATATATTTTGTTCCAGCAGAAACAGTTGGATAAAAGCGATTACTCCGTTACCAAACATTGTCTATAATCGTGTTCCTTTTCGAAAAACAGAGAAGCAGGAACCCTTTCAGACTGCCGTGTCCTTTTTAAAAGAACAAGGAATCCCCTTTTTTAACGCTTCATTTATTAATAAATGGGAGCTTCATCAATTGTTTCGTGATTCCCCTTTCTTAAAAGAGCATTTGCCTAAAACAACTCTTTTAAAGCAGAAGGAAGACTTTGCTGATTTTCTGCTTACGTATAAAAATATTTACTTAAAACCAGTAGAAGGCTTTAAGGGGAAAAATATTTACCGTATCAGATTAAAACAAAACGATTCTATCCATGTCAGTACAACCGAGGAGACCAAATACTACTCAAGTTTAAATCAAGTCTGGGAACAGTATCAGCAAGATTGGCTCCAAAGAGAGTACTTGCTCCAAGAAGAAATTGACGGAGCCTTATATAATGGAAATCGCTATGATTTTCGCCTATTAGTTACCTTTGAAAATCGCTATGTCCTTACTGGAGTGGGAGTGAGACAATCAACCCAGCAGAATGTCACAACCCATATACCTTCCGGCGGAAAATTGCTTTCTTATCAGGAAGTACAACAAAAAGAGCATGACTTATTTTTCAAAAAAATAGTTGATCACTGTGGAATCTTGTTAACCCAAAAATATGGTTTTACGGGTGAGTTTTCCATCGATGCCTGTGTCGATAAGAATGGCCAGTATTATCTTTTCGAGGTTAATGCCAAACCGATGTTATTTGACGAAAAAGAAATTGAAGAAAAACGATGCCAGCAGCTAATAAAGCTTTTTTATTCATTAACTAATTTCCCCTTTCAGAATAAATCGCAGGAGATGACCCATCCTAAAACTTAGGAGGGATTATCATGAAAAAAGCTAAAAAAGATCTCCCATACGAGGGAAAAGAAAAAGCTTATTTAGATATTGATCGAATCATAAATGAAGGGTTAGCAGGTGGAACAGTAATAAATAGAGAAAATAACACAAATATGGAGGAAGCAAGGGAACTACCGGAAGAAGAACCCCCTCATCTAATCAAATAAACTGTTCAGGCATCCCCTCCTTTCGCTTTTTATTGGCAAAGGGGGTGCTTTTTTGCTTTCATTCGATTGATTTTATGATTTTGTCAGCTAATGTGGAGGATTTTCCAGCCGGATTTTTATTTTATCAGCCAAATCTGTGGTCTTTTCAGCCAAACTTTTGGTTTATCAGCCAAATCTGCACTCTTTTCAGCCAAACTTTTATTTTTTCAGCCAAATCTGCACTCTTTTCAGCCAAACTTCTTGTTTATCAGCCAAAACACCACTCTTTTCAGCCAAACTTTTATTTTTTCAGCCAAATCTGCACTCTTTTCAGCCAAACTTTTATTTTATCAGCCAAAACCTCGGACTTTTCAGCCAAACTCCCTTTTTATCAGCCAAAACACCACTCTTTTCAGCCAAACTTCCTTTTTATCAGCCAAAACACCACTCTTTTCAGCCAAACTTCTTGTTTATCAGCCAAAACACCACTCTTTTCAGCCAAACTTTTATTTTATCAGCCAAAACCTCGGACTTTTCAGCCAAACTCCCTTTTTATCAGCCAAAACGCCACTCTTTTCAGCCAAACTTCCTCACCACAAACCATCTTCATCACTTGCCCCTTTTCTATAAATCGGTATAGAATAAAATTATGAAAACATTTCGGAGGGACCCATCCATTGAAGCATAAATTATTAGCCTATTATAAACATAGCTTGGAGCAAGCAGTGCCCCCATCTCCATCACAGCTTTCCGATTACTATTGGTTTAAGGTTGATTTTCAAGATGATTGGATTGGGATTCAAAAACAGGAGATTGATGACTCTCAGCTAGAATTATTAAAAGCTTGCTATGATTTTTTTCAACCAGATGAAACATTAAAAAAGGAAGAATACAGTTGGAATCAGTACCTATATTTTAACGGAGAACAGCCTTCTTTCAAAAATATGGAGACATTACGTTTCATCCAGTTTCATATTAAAGGTGATACTACTTCCATTGAAAGAAAATTAATTGAATCGGCATTTGATGGTTTTATTCATGAAAATAGCCTTATTATTTGGAATGGCTCCAATGAAGGGGTTGTAATAGAGCAAAATGCACAATATTTAGAGGAGGAAGATTTCACTGCTCTTGCTCAAGCTTTGCAATCTGATTTCTTTTTTTCCATTTGCTTTTACATGGGAAAAGAGCTGAAACTAAATAGTTCTATTCCGGTTATTTTTGGACAAGAACGAAACTTTTTTTCAAAAGGTTTGGCATTTATGCCGAAATCCACCGTTCTTAGCTTAGAAACGATTCTGCCTAACCTGTTAATCAGCAGACTGAAGGAAGACGAACTTGATTTATTTAAAGAATGGTTTTCCATTTTTGAAGAAGACAAGGAACTACTGCTTACTATCAAAACATTTATTGAAAACAATGGACACAGCACTAATACTGCAAAACAATTGTTCATCCATCGCAATACCTTACAATACCGACTTGATAAGTTTACAGAAAAAACAGGTCTGAACCTAAAGAATTATCATTCTTATATCACCACCTATCTTGCCTGCCTATTCTACACTAGCGGGAAGTAGCTTAAAAAGCCAATATTGGCTTTTTTTACTGGGAAGTTTTATAGAAAACTGGCTATACAAGCTCTTAGGCATTTTGCTCAAAACTCTGTAAGCGTTTTTCATGCATTTTGCCGATTTGAAAACGGTATCAAAAATGATAAAGTAGAATTATCAAATTGGTAGGGGGAAAACAAGATGGCAGAGCTAGTGTTAAAAAATATTTATAAAATCTATGATGAAAAAGTTGAAGCGGTTAAAGATTTTAATTTACACATTCAGGATAAAGAATTTATCGTATTTGTTGGTCCTTCTGGTTGCGGTAAGTCTACAACTCTACGGATGATTGCAGGTCTTGAAGATATTTCAAAAGGTGATTTCTATATTGATGAGTTACGTGTAAACGATGTTGCACCTAAAGATCGTGATATCGCAATGGTTTTCCAAAACTATGCTCTATACCCACATATGACGGTTTATGATAATATGGCATTTGGTTTAAAGCTTCGTAAATTCCCTAAAGCGGAAATTGAAGAAAGAGTAAATAACGCTGCAAGAATTTTAGGATTAGAAGAATATTTAAAAAGAAAACCAAAAGCATTATCCGGTGGACAACGTCAAAGGGTTGCACTAGGTCGTGCCATTGTTCGTGATGCGAAAGTATTCTTAATGGATGAGCCATTATCCAACTTAGATGCTAAATTACGTGTGCAGATGCGTGCTGAAATTTCAAAGCTTCACCAAAGACTGCAAACTACTACTATTTATGTAACGCATGACCAAACAGAAGCAATGACAATGGCTTCAAGACTTGTTGTTATGAAAGATGGAGTTATCCAACAAGTTGGTGCTCCAAAAGAAGTATATGAAAAACCTGAAAATGTTTTCGTTGGCGGATTCATTGGTTCACCAGCAATGAACTTCTTTGAAGGAAAAGTAGTAGACAATAAATTAGTACTCGGTAATAATGCTTTCATTATTCCAGAAGGAAAATTAAAAACATTACGGGAACAAAATTATATCGGTAAAGAAGTTATCTTTGGTATCCGACCAGAAGATATTCACGATGAATTAGTATTCTTAAACAGTTCAGAAAATACAAGTTTTGATGCAAAAGTAGAAGTGTTTGAATTAACAGGTGCAGAAAGCCTTGTATATTCTACTCTTTCTGACAAGGAATTTGTTGCTCGCTTAGATTCTAGAGCAGACCTTCAAGCTGGTCAATCTGTGAAATTAGCACTTGATATGAATAAAGGTCATTTCTTTGATAAAGAAACAGAACTTCGTATTCGCTAATAAAAAAGTTAAATTCAAAGCTTACCTTGCTGATGCATGGTAAGCTTTTATTAATGGTTAGCCTCTATTCCTGGATAAACAATACCTCTTCTTGTCCACATTGTGGACAAAGCACAAGATGGGGACATAAATGTGCAGATAAATCCTGATAGCCGTTTTCTAGCTTCATTTGATCAATCGGCATATAGGCACTATAGTCATCATAATAATCCATCACTCTGCCTTTGTCCTCTACACGATCTCCACAATTAGAACAAACGCTTTCTAAATTTCCTAAGCCATTACAGATAGGACAAATGGAGCCCATTTCAAATTCACCTCTCTATATTCTACCCTAAAAAAATCAGCCTTTTTTGCGTTGAATTTATTCTTACGTTTAGTTTCTCTATTGTATTTAGAAACTATCCAGCAGGAATAAAAGGAATTAATTTCCTTGATTTTTTCTAGAATAAGATAATGAAATCCAACCATAATAATAGTACAAGTAGCAACCAAGGCGAGAGCAAACATAAACAACTACTACTTTCCATATTATTGGGTTATACCTAGTGGTAGTAAGATATTTCTTACAGACTGGTGCAATTCCAGTTAACCCAACCAAAAAAACAACTAGAAGGAGCTGGAACACAATGGCAAACAACAATTCTTCAAATCAACTTTTAGTACCAGGAGTATCTCAAGCTCTAGACCAAATGAAATACGAAATTGCATCTGAATTTGGTGTAAACCTTGGTGCAGAAACAACTTCTCGCGCTAACGGATCTGTTGGTGGAGAAATCACAAAACGCTTAGTACAAATGGCTGAAAAGCAACTAGGTGGATTTCAAGGCTAATTGAAAATTTAATATAATGGCTAGAGCCCTCCTAATTTAGGGGGGCTTGCTTTATTTAGGGTATAACCACTTTATCGCATGGAGAAATTGTTTAATAAAGTGCTCTCTATTATGATCCGCATTTTCTCCCAGAATAAATTGATACTGTTCCTTTGGAAGTTTTTTAAAAAACACTTCATTTACCAGCAAAACATTTTCAACCATATACCTTTGAATATTAACCTTGCTTTTCCCCTCTTCCTCCCCAACATACAAAAAAACACTATTTTCCATCTGCATCTCATTTTTTTGCACATAGGAAAGGCTGTTCGGATACCATAGTGATGGGGAAAGGAGCCCAAATTTAGAGAAATAATCAGTAAATTCATACATAGCATATAAAGAAATGAGCCCTCCTAGTGAGGCTCCTATCATACCTGTGTTTTGTCGATCTGCTTTAGTATGAAAGCTTGTATCGATATATGGCTTAATCGTTTGCGTCACAAAGGATAAATAGGCCTTTCCTTCCCCCTTAAATGGTGGAAAAGTGGAACTAAGACTAGGTGAATACCAAGGCGTATACTCATGAAGTCGTTCTTTGGGTTCAATTCCCACAAGAATTACTTCCTCTGCTCTATCTAAAGAGAATAATTCTTCTAATTCATGTAAGATAGGATGAAAAAGATTTCCTCCATCATGAACGTAGATTACTGGAAAACTACTTGATAATTTATTATAAGAAGGTGGCAGGTAGATACTCAAAGTTCGAGTTTGTATCTGAACCTCCCTTACCGTTCCCCTTATATTTCTTTTCCTACTTCTGTAACTATCCATTTCTCAACCTCTACACTTTAGCTTTTACTAATAAATAAACAAAATAGGGTGCACCAATAATACTTAAAATAATTCCCGCTGAAATTTCTGCAGGTGCGACAATTGTTCTGCCGATTAAATCTGCTATTAACATGAAGAAACTGCCAATTAACCCACAAACTATCAAGGAATTTCGATTTTTTAATCCAACTAGCAGTCTTGCCATATGTGGTGACATTAGTCCAATAAAACCAATGCTTCCTGAAACAGACACACATGCTCCAATCATGCCAACAGCACATAATAGCAAGAGCCATTTTTCTTTTTCCACTTTTACTCCTAAACCAATCATTACTGTTTCTTGCAATTGAAATAAATCAAGCGAGTACGCCTTTCGAATAATAAATGGAATGATTAGTAAAAACCATGGTAGCATTGCAAGAATAAATAGCCAATTGGCATTATAAATACTTCCAGTCAGCCATACTGTCGCCATTTCAAAATCCTGTGCTTTCATTTTTAAGGACATATACATGGCCAAAGAACCAAATCCAGAATTTATGGCTATTCCAGTTAAAATAAGTTTTTGCGAGTCCAGTCTTTCTCTATCTTTTGCTAATAAAAAAATAACAAATGCAGCAATAAATCCACCAACTAAGCCAATAAGCGGCATACTTAACACAAACCATAAGCTATCCTTATTAAGATTAAGCACTCCTTGAAAGAAAAACATATAGGCAACAATCGCAGCCCCGGCTCCACTGTTAATTCCTAATATTCCAGGATCCGCAAGACCATTTTTCGTTATACTCTGCAGGATAGAACCTGCAATCCCCAATCCGAAGCCAACAAAAATGGCCAAAATAATTCTGGGCAGACGGAACTCAAATATAACTAGATCCGTATTAGCATCAGGATGATAACGAAAAATACTCCTTCCTATCTCTTGAAAAGAAAGAATATATTCTCCTTTGGATAAACTAATGAACATGACGATGAGACATAAAGCAATTAATACATACATCGATAGATAGGTTCTTTTTCTTTCTTTATCCACGTTGAGTATTCCCTCCTCCCTTTGTCTTTATTAAATACAAGTAGAAAGGGACACCTAAGAAGGCTGTTACTATGCCAATTGGCGATTCAAAAGGGTAATTAATGAATCGACTGAGAGTATCACATATGACGAGAAATATGGCCCCTATAATTCCAGAGCATGGAATTATTTTTCGATAGTCAACCCCAACCATCATTCTTGTAATATGGGGAATAATTAAACCGACGAATCCTATTTTGCCCGCTAGCGAAACAGAGATCCCCGTCATCATCACAACAGATGCCATCGTTAAAAGCTGAATAATGAATGTTTTCTGACCAAGTGATGTAGCAATTTCTTTTCCTAACGATAAAATAGCAATTGATTTGGAAAGCGATAATGCCAAAACAATTCCAATAATGGCTAATGGAAAGCAAATAAGCAATAGATCATTATTAAGCTGGTGCAAGCGGGCATTATACCAGAAGCTCATATTTTGAGATACTTGAAAATAGGAGGCAATGGCAGAAGATAAACTGCTTAAAAAAGATCCAAAAACGGTGCCTATAATGGCAAGTCTTAAAGGAGAAAAACCATTCTTCACAATGGAAGCTAAACCTAAAACTAAGAAAACACCTAAAGCAGATCCGATAAAAGAAAAAGCTACCATTTGAAAGGAATTTAGTCCTGGAACAAATACAAAAGCAAGTGTTATCATAAATGCAGCACCATCCGAAACTCCCATTATGGATGGCGATGCTAAATAATTCCTTGTCATTCCCTGCATCATAGCTCCGGACATTGCCAAAAGGCCGCCTATTAATAAAGTTCCTACTGCTCTAGGAAGTCTGGCTGTCCGGATAATGGTATGCTCCACATTTTCTGCATCAAAATAAAAAAAGGCATCAAAGACTTCCTTTAATGAAATATTCATTGTCCCTAACGAAATAGATAAAAGAATAACTGCAATACATAAAAAAGGCGCACTATATATAATCGCATATGCTCTTACTTTCTCTTTATCCAAATTTGACATCACCTGATCGAATGAACCTCCTTTCAAAAAAAGACCCCCACCAAGATGGAGAAATGAGGTGGGGATAATTCCGTTTCCTTGTTCGCTCTCTTATTTAAATAAATCGGCAAAAGCTTTAAGAAAAGTTGTTTTACTCCATGCAGTTCCCCCAGCTGCCAATGGATCGACTACATTTTCATACACTTGATTATTTTTAACAGCATCGAGGCTTTTCCAAATAGAATTATTCTCTAAATCAGCTAATGCTGTTGGACTATCGGTGTTTTCTGTTTCCTCAAACTGAATAAATAAGTAATCTGGATTCATTTCCGCTAATTTCTCTAATGAAATCATTTCCTGTGCTTTTGCTTTTTTTACTTCTTCAGGAACCTCTAAACCAAGGTCTGCATATAGAACAGGGTTAAAATATACCGTTTCAGGATAAATATATAAGCTGCCCCCTCTTAATCTCAGCATAACAACTTTTTTTCCTGCCAGCTTATCGTGAATGCTTTCTTTTGTCTCTGTAACGTTTTTTTCATAATCCGCAATGATTGTTTCTGCCTTTTTTGTTTCATTTGTCAATTGCCCTAGTAATAATAAATTATCTTTCCAGTTTGTTGAAATGTGAGAAACAGGAATCATTGGTGCGACTTTATTTAAGTTATCCGCCACTTCTGGTTGAAATTTACTTGTGCCCAGAATAACATCTGGTTTTAGCTGCAAGAGCTTTTCTACACTTGGCTGCATTTTTTCGCCAATTTGCTCTGCTTCCGACATCGAGTCGCCTAGATAAGCAGGGAATTTTCCAGCTGTTGCAATGGCACCTGCTGGTTTAATACCCAGCATCGCTGCATCTTCCATCGCTTCTTGGCTTGCTGTTACAATTGTCTCTACTTTAGCTGGAATTTCATATTTTTCCCCTAAATAGGTAACCTCTTGAGTCGTACTTTGTCCGTCCCCTTTACTATCTTTTATCGATGAAGATGTATTTTTTTCTCCCTTTTGACTACAAGCTGTTAATAATAAAAAAGCCGCTAGGAAAATAAAAAATAAATTCTTTTTCATATACTCTCTTTCCTTTCTCTATATAATCCTAATTGAGATTGATAACCTTTATCAATTAGAATTATACTGAAAAAAGCTCCGATTATAACATGGATAATTTCCGCTAATATGCTTGTACTTTTTCCTTCTCTATCATCAGCTCTCGGAGATTATCAAGAACTCGTAAGTGGGAGCTTGCAGAATACTCATTCCATGGATCTGAATGGATAAAAGCAACTTTCTTATTTTTAACTGCTGCTATACGATTCCATTCTGTTGAGCATTTCAGTTTGTCCCAAGCGCTAATTGTCTCCATATCCTGGCGAATATTAACAAATAAATAAGTTGGATTTAAGCTTACCAAGTCAGAAAGTGTAATGGCTTCGCTTAATTGAATATCTTCTTCAGGTTGTGCTGACGTAAATCCTAAATCTTTATACACGAGATCAATAGCTGTTCTAGAACGATTGAGGACTAATGTATTTTTAAATAGGCTAACTACTAAAACAGCTTCGCTCTCTAATGATTCCTTCCATAACTTTCTTGTTTCCTTTACTTTATCTTCATATCTTTTTAAATAGTTTTCTGCGTCTATTTCGCAATTAATATAGGTTGCTATTTCTAGCAATTGGCTTTTCCAACTGCTATTTTTGAATGAATAATAATAGACTGGTGCTATTTTTTCGAGTTCCTGCTTCTCTTCAGCTGATATGTCATCCTTCGCGATTATTTTATCTGGTTTCTCTGCAGACAGTTTTTGTATGTTGTTTTCCCATTCTGAATGAATCTTGTAGGTATTTAAATGAATAGGAATATCATCTCGAAAATGCTGATAATAATAACTGGTCCATTTAGGATGCAGTGGAGCTGCGTAGGGAATTATCTGAAGTGCAAGTAAATGACCTGTTGTTGAAAAATCATAAGAAGCAATCTTCACCTCTCGCTTCTTCCTATAATTCGTTGGGGGAATCCCGACGATTTTTTTGAACACTCTACTTAGATAAAATTCATCAGCATAACCAACACTTGCTGCAATCACTCGTAAACTATTGGATGTTTTGATGAGTAATTCTTTTGCCCTGCGAATACGGATTTCTGTTAAAAAATCTTGTACACCTATTCCATACTCTTTTTTAAAAAGCTGGGAGTAGTATTTAGGGCTTACCCCTGCTCTTTTTGCTAATAAAGCGGTAGAAATGGTATCAGCATAATGCTTCTCCATATATCTTTTGGTTTCTTCTATCGCAATCATTGTATTTTTCGGAATTTTTTGCGGTTGATTGGTCACAAAATAATGGAAAATCAGCGAGCGTTTTGCCTTTTTTAAAAAATGATTATTTATTGATTCGTCTTGTTCTAATTTGAACAGGTCCTCCATCATAGGCTGAATTGTGTCAGCTGACTGAAAAACAAATGATTTCATGATACTGTTCTCATTCTTTAGCGCTACTTTTGTATATGTATCCCTATTTATAGCTTTCGTCTGATACAATTGAAATGGCAGCAAATAATAGTCTACACAGCAAGTATTTTTAAATTGAAGATGATAGGTGCTTTCCGCTGGAATAAATAATAGATCCCCTTTACTGAAAAGAAACTTATCGATATCAATCGATAACATCCCTTCACCACTATTAATATAAATAAATAGATAACTAGTCGATAAAACTCGCTCTATCTTCTTGGCATATAATCGTTCTATACGGCCATAGTTTATTTCGATACTCTCCCAGTTATAAATCATCTCATTTTCCTCTCTTGTTATTTTCGTAATTTATATGTACAATATATTCACCTAATTAATATTGATAATCATTATCACTTATTTTACCAAATTATTGCATAGAAAGAAATAGGTGGCGATATCCTTGATGAAATGGAAAGAAAGCTTTTATATTCCCAATACAGAAATTTGGACATATTCTATTGATGAGACAAAAAAATATAAAATCTTTGTCTATATCCCAAATATCCCCGTTCCTGAAGATGGATTTCCTGTCCTCTATCTTTTGGACGGCAACGCTAATTTTGGTAGTTATGTAGAAGCGGTACGCTTGCAGACTAGAACACGTGAAAAAACTGGATTACATTCTGCTGTTATCATTGGTATAGGCTATGATACTGCTGAGCCTTATAGTGAGGAAAGATATTTCGACTTTACCTTTCATGCAGACCAGACACAGCTTCCTAAAAATCCAACTGGCTCACAATGGCCGCCTCTTGGTGGCGGCAAACAATTTCTTTCCTTTATCGAACAGAAATTAAAGCCATTAGTAGAGCAGAACATTCCGATAAACACAAAAAAGCAAATGATTGCTGGTCATTCACTCGGAGGACTTTTTGTTCTTTTTACACTCTTCACGGCCCCTTCTTCGTTTCAATATTATCTGGCAAGCAGCCCATCCATCCATTGGAACGAAGAGCAGCTGTTAAAAGAACTAGACTTTTTTCCAAAAAGACTAAACCCTCTAGACACAAATAAATTGCTGCTTACCGTTGGAGAAAAAGAAAAATCACATTTTACACAAATGCATCAAAAGGCAATTACTGTCTCTGAGAAATTGCAGAATTATCATTCTCCTTCCTTCCAGCATATTTTTCATGAATTTAAGGAAGAAGACCATCTTACTGTATTACTGCCATTAATCAATAAAACGATACGTTTTATAAATGATAAATGAATTTTACTAAAAACAGGTTTTAAAGCAATCAGGTGGGCTAATCCCTTTTTTGGAGGTTAAATCGGATAGATGAGATGGAGGCATGGTTATTATCAAAATAAAAATGGACTTAAATGTGGAAGAAGTTGAATGCGCAGAAGGGACAGACTTTATGCCTATTAAAACAAACAAAATGTCTATTAATGGAGCAAATAAAATTTATACATTTTGTTTAGACTGTGGGGTATTCGATTCAATCCTTCTTGATAATACAACAATGTTTAAAAAGAAATAGAAACATCAAAAACGTTGAATACTAAGTGAAGGGAGTCTTCCCTTCACTAAAAAACTGGCACTATCATTTGGAAAATAATAGACTAAGTTAAGGTAGACTGCAAAAAAACACCTGAGGCTTGCCATATAAAACTAATTCGGCAAATCTCGGGTGTTCCTATTTCTCCATAAAGATAAACTTTTCCTAGCTTACTAAACTTTCCCCTTGCTGCAACTGATACATCTGATAATATTTGCCCTTTCTTGCCATTAATTCATCATGGTTGCCTTTTTCTACTATCTCTCCATGATCAAGGACAAGTATTTGATCCGCATTGCGAATCGTTGATAAACGATGGGCTATAATAAAAGTCGTTCTGCCTTCTTTTAGGACTTCCATTGCATGTTGAATTATTTGTTCTGTTTCTGTATCAATACTGCTTGTTGCTTCGTCTAGAATTAGGATTGCTGGATCAAAGGCCAGAGCTCTTGCAAAGGAAATCAGCTGTCTTTGTCCACTAGATAAAGTACTTCCCTTTTCTATCACTGGCTCATCATATCCCTTTTCTAAATGCTTTAACACTCTATCTGCGCCAACATCCTTCAATGCTTTCTCCACAGTTTCTCGTGAAATAGAAGGATCATTTAAGGTGACATTGGACGCGATGGTTCCTGTAAATAGAAAAGGATCTTGGAGAACAATTCCCATATATTTACGAAGATCTTGCTTTGAAAAAGACATAATATCTTTTCCATCTATCTTAATCTTTCCTGATTGAATATCATAAAAACGGAATAAAAGGTTCATAATCGAGCTTTTTCCTGATCCCGTATGACCAACTAAAGCGACTGTTTCACCTTGCTTTGCTTCAAAAGAAATATTTTTTAACACATAGTCGTTATCTTTATAGGCAAAGTTAACTTGATCAAAGGTGACATTTCCTTTATATCTTTCTAACGTAACATCTTCCACATCTATTCCATCTTCATCCAATAATTCAAATACTCGTTCCCCTGCAACAAGTGCTTGTTCTAAATTGGCCAATTGATTGACAATTCCTTGTACTGGCTGGAATAGTCGGTTTATATAATCAACAAAGGCATAGAGCATTCCGAGAGAAAGTGCAGCTGTTACTGATAAAGACTGACCAGCAACATACCAGATGAATATAACAAATACGATGTTTCGTAACACGTTCACTAAGTTATGGGAAGTAAGACTGTTTAACCGCAGCATCTTATTTTGATAGCGAAAATGCTCGTTATTTAAATTCTCAAATTCTTTTCTCGTTTGTTTTTCTTTGCTAAATGCCTGAATGATATGCATCCCTTGAATAGATTCATTAACCATTCCATTAATATCACTAATTTTCGCTCGAATAACATGATTGTACCGGGAAGCAAATTTGCGATATCCGATCATCCATATATATAAAATCGGCAGTAAAATTAAACATATTGCCGCAAGCGGAGGATTTAAGATAAATAATGCAATATAAATTCCAATAATATTAATTCCACTAGAGAAGAAGTTAGATAGGACTGTTACATATAGTTCCCTAATTGCTTCTGTATCGTTTGTTACTCTAGCAACTACTTTGCCTGCAGGAAGATTATCGAAATATTTGATAGGCAGCCGCTGAATTTGGGCAAATACATCCTCGCGCATTTTCTGAATAATTCGGTTGGCTGATTTTTGTAATAAATAGTGCTGGCCATATTGGAAAATGGCAGAAATAATGACTAATCCAAAATAAAAAGATAACAGCTTTAAAATAGGTGTAATTTCGGGTTTATAGAAATCAAATACTTCCGCATTTGATAACAGCGTGGCAGGATATGTTTTTGCATCTGTCCCTTTCCTTATAGTCAATGTTCCGTCATGAAACTCGCGACTTCCATCAAATGAAATCTTCCCTTCCACAAAAAGAAATTGTCTTCCCACTTGGAGGATTCTTACTTCTGCAAGCTTTTCTTTATCGGAATCAAGATATTCTGCTTTTTTGTAGAAATTCCCCTTATATTTTACTGCCTCTTTTGTTGGTTCTGTTTGATACCATTGTGATTCAATCCCTGTTATATGATCATCAATTACCTTTTTTGCAACAAATGGACCAGCCAGATCGGCGATAACAGCAATTGTCAGCATGATTAACGCAGCAATAATAATCCCTTTGAATTTTAATGCATATTGAAATAATCGTTTACCAGTAGTCATGCTTTCACCTCCACTTCATCTGCATCCACTTTTGTCTGTTGCGTTATATATTGTTCCTTATACCAGCCATTTTGTTTCATTAACTCCTCATGTGTTCCATGTTCTGCAATATGGCCATCTTCCATCACAATGATATGATCGGCATGCTGAACAGCAGTCATTCGATGAGTCGAAATAATCGTTGTTTTTGCTTGTCGTTCTTGCTTTATATTCGTGATAATTTTTTGTTCTGTTTTTGCATCTACCGCTGATAAAGAATCATCTAAGATGAGAATTTCCGGTTTACGGATAAGTGCTCTCGCAATCGATATCCGTTGCTTTTGTCCCCCTGACAAAGCTACTCCTTTTTCCCCTACAAGTGTTTCTAACCCCTCTGGAAGCATTTCGATATCCTGATCAAAAGAGGCAAGACGAATTGCTTCTTCTAATTCTCCTTCCACAGCACCTTCTTTTCCAAATAAGATATTTTCTCTCACTGTTTTTGAAAAAAGGACATGATCTTGGGGAACATAACCAATCCATCCTCTTAATGTATGCAAATCAATGGAATCAATGCTATTCCCATTAATCACCAGCTTCCCTTCTCCTTTCGGATATTCGCGAAGCAGCTGTTTAATCATTGTCGTCTTTCCACTACCTGTTTTCCCAACAATCCCAACTGTTTCTCCTCTTCTTATGGTCAAATAGATGTCACGGAGATTCTCTTGTTTAGACGATGGATATTGAAATTGCACATCTTGAAATTGAATAATTTCAGGAACTTCTTCTTTCTTTCCATTCTCCGGATTCCTTACATCTGCCTTGTAACTTAATGTTTCCTGGACCCGATCTAAAGAAGCATTGCCTCGCTGCATAATATTCATTAATTCACCAACAGCAAACATTGGCCAAACAATCATTCCTAAATATACATTGAAGGTAACAAGCTGCCCAATTGTCAACTGCTGTTGAAACACTAAGTAAGCACCATACCCGAGTCCAATTAGATAGCTTAAACCAACAAGAATTCGCACAGTTGGATCAAATAAGGAATCTATTTTAGCCACATGTAAATTCTTCTTATAGACATCTTCTGTAAAATGATGAAATTGTTTTTGTTCTTCTTTTTCCAATACATAAGCGCGGATTACTCGAACTCCTGAAATAGACTGAAGAACACTATCATTCATATCACCGAATGCGTCCTGGGCTTCCATAAAGCGTTTATGGATTCTTTCCCCATATATTTGCATGATAATGGCCATAATAGGCAGTGGAAGAATTGCTGCCAATGTTAATTTCCAGCTTACGGTAATCACCATTGTAATTAAAATCGTCAGCATAAAAATCGTAGAATCGACCAATGTCAAAATTCCAAATCCTGCTGTAACGGAAACAGCCTTTAAATCATTGGTCGCTCTGGCCATTAGGTCGCCTGTTTTATTTTTTTCAAAAAAAGTTGGCGTCATCTTAAATAGATGATTCATAAATTTACTTCTTAACTTCAATTCTAAAATATTGGCTCCACCAAATAGCTTATACATCCAAAAATAAGTGATAATATACGTACTTATGGTGATCCCTGCTACCCCAAGTATATAGACCAATGTCTTATTACTCGTTAATGATCCAATTGTTAGTTCATCAATAAACATCCCGAGGATTCTTGGCGGTAACACTTCTATAAACCCTACAAAAATTAAAAGAATAATAGCTATTGTATAACTCTTCCAATGTTCTTTAAAAAACCATTTTAATTTAAAAAATATCGAAAACATTCGCTCATCCCCTGTCTCTCTTCATCTGCAACTAGCCACTTTCTAAGTCCTTTAATGCCTTTCTTGCTTCTTTGATCATAACAATCATTACCTTCTCCTCCTTTATTTTTTGAAAACAAATGTCCATCACCTAATTAAGCATTTTTCCACAAAAAAAGAGACAGACCGCAACCATGCGATCTATCTCTTTTATGACAGAAAACTACACAGGCTACCTATAGTGGCAACCATCTACATCCGCATTAAAATGATCGAAAAGAAAGCAGAAGGTTACCGACATATGAAGTTATAAATACATCATGTCTATTTAGTCTTCTCATCGGTAACTCCTCCTTTCTCTACATTTATTTTCCAATATAATTGAGATTAACATGTAGGTTTTATAATGTCAATTGCCATTATTCCGAAAATTAAAGATTTTTAATAATTTAGTTGAACTTCTTCTTTTCCAGCTATTGCGTCTTTTGCCTCCTTTTCTTTTGCCAATTTAGGTAATACTAGGCTGTAATAAAAACCGACTACAAGGAAGCAAGCACCGACAAACCAGTATATTATTTCAATAGAAAACCATTGAGGATAACCAATAGAGATAAGTCCTAATGTAATAGACTGTGACAGCATCATTAACGGGGTTATCCACCCTTGAACTCTTCCCATCATCTTCGGCTCAATAATCGTCGGCATCCAGCCTCCTATTGCAATATTAATCAGCGGAAGCCCCAGCGCTAAGAAGAAACAGATGGTTAAGAAGACTAAGATATTCGGTGAATAAGATGCCAAAATAGTCATTATGGCAATATAAAATGCGCCCGTGATAATCAACTTATACAATTTAACCTTCTGTGCAAGAAGAGAGGAAAGGAAACTTCCAATCATAACCCCTGCTCCAAAGACAATTCCAAAATAAATCGATACTTGTTCGTAATTATCAGGTGCTAGTTTATATTTCAAAATAAAGACCTGCATGACGCTAAATCCACCATTGACCACTCCAAAGGCAATAAATCCATATATTAATGCCATCAATAACTTATTAGTCAAAATGTATTTTAAGCCAATCATAAAGTCACTCCATATAAAGCGAATATTTAATTCCTTTAAAGTATGACTGCCATTAGGTTTTCGAACAGTTTCATCCAGCTTCATTGATTTAATAAGCAATCCACTAATCGTTAAGGTTGCTACATCCACTAAGATTGCACCATATATGCCTAGTGTCCAATAGACAAATATTCCAATCGCATTACCAAATAACATGAAGATACTATTCACTAATTGATTTAACCCTGCAGCTGTTGTAAAATCATCTTTTTTTAATACGCCTTGAAGAATACCTTGTTCCGCTGGAAAAAAGAATTTTTGAACGGCACTTCTTAAAAACAACATCATAAAAATAAGTGGCATCCAGCCAATAAGAACAGCTCCTAGCACACATAGTGACAATGCAGCTGCGATCATCTCACAATAATAGGCAATCTTTTGGCGGTCCATTCGGTCTGCTACAACTCCGACTAAAAAAAACACAGCTAAAGTTGGCAAAGAAAACATTAATTCAGTCACTGTTGCATAAGCAGGCTGCTCAGAAAACCGATCGAGAATATAAAACATAAAAGCCGTTAAACCAATAACACTGCCCATCTGAGAAGTGACATTGGCAATAAAAAGTCTAGTAAAGCTCGCATTTTTGAATATTTCTGCAAATTTCTTCATCTATTATCCCTCATCCTTTAGTTGATGAGTTCATTTTAGCTTTCTTCCATTGAATTAAGAACATACATCCGATGGTTTCTTCGTCGGTCTGCAGACGGAAAGAAATTCCATTATAAAGGCTGATGCCCCTCCTTTTCACTTGTGTAAGGAACTTTATCTGCAAGGCGGGAGGCTGCGCTTCTCTGTTCCCATTTTTCTTTGTTCTGCTTTCTTTCGGTAACAGAGACCGGTCCTCTTTTCCCTTTTTTTCTTTGCTTCTCTTTCTTTCGGGCATAGAGAATGCTTCTGTACCCCTTCGCAAGCAAAACTGGCACGGAGATATCTCTTTTTCTCCAAAACAAATAGGCTGTCCCTAAATTAGCCTTGAATTGGTAAGGTATTCAAGATTAATTTAAAAACAGCCTATATCTCAATTCACTGTGCTTATTCCCCTAAAAGTTCCTTAAAACGATCTTTTGATTCTTTTTCATCAAAGCTAGAAAAAATCCGGAAATGATCTTCATCAATAATACGAAAATGCTGACTAATGATATTCTGCTGCAGAATAAACCCGTTCTTTTTTTCTACTTCTCTCCACCATACTTTTCCGCCCAATGTTTTCTCTTTTCGGTAATCCATTCCATCACGAGCAACGGTCTCCAACACCTCTAAAGGTTCATTACCAAATAAGAAGCGAACTGTTTCGGTTTCTCTAAAGAGTGCGCAAACTGCTACTACAGTCGACCAGCCAGCATATAGCCTACCTTTCTCAATTTGCACTAACGTCTTTTTTGATAAGCCAATGACCTCTGCCATTTTATCTTGGGTATATCCCGCTTCTGTGCGTATTAATCTCATCTTTTCTGATACACTCTCAATAATTTCTTCTCTAGTCAAAGTTTCTTCATTCCCTTATTAGTTATGTGTAATTTTACACCATATCTATTATATTATAAGCTTCCTTTATACAAATTTCAATTTAAAACTATTTGTTATTTAAAATTAATTTTTATTCCCCTATTTTATTTGACTAAATATTTGCTTTACTTCCTAAAAAAGGAACTAGTGAATAAAAAGGATAAATAACCATAAAAAAAGCCTATGTTCTCCATAGAAAACAAGGCTTTCCTATTTATTATTTTGCTAGATTGTATTTCGTCAGTGAATCCTTTAATTCCTCGTTACTGCTCTTCATTATTTCTGCTGTTTTTGCGACATTTCCAATAGCAGAAGTTTGTTCATCTGTACTAGAAGCAATTTGTTCCACTGCTGCCGCAACTGACTCTGATACTTCTGATACTTTTGCAATAGAGCTAGAAATATGATTATTTTGCTCTACAACTCGGTTTAACTCTACTGTCATTTCTTTCACTGCTTCAATACTATTAATTACAGCTCTAGCAATCGCTGTAAATTCTTTTTCCGTATCCTTTACGGCAACATCTAATTCAGCGGTTTGATTGGTTGTTTCATAAATGGACATAACCGTGCTTTCCATTTCTTTCTCGATATTTTGAATCATATCTTGAATTTGTTTAGTAGCCGAATTGGTCTCTTCAGCTAAATTACGCACTTCATTGGCAACAACCGAGAAACCTTTTCCATGCTCACCTGCTCTAGCAGCTTCAATACTAGCATTTAAAGCAAGCAAGTTTGTTTGTTCTGCTATTCTATTAATAGTTGAAGTAATTTTAGAGATATCTAAGACCTTTTGATATAATCCACTAATTCCAATACTTACCTCATTCGTTGATTTGCTAGCATTTTCATTACAAATTTTTAAAGTATTAATGGTCTTTTGTCCATTATGTGATGCTTCTTGAGCATTTTCAGTTGCTTTCTTAATGATTTGATTTTTCCCTTCCATATTGTCGATGGAATTGGTTAAGCTATCTATTTCTCTTTTCACTTCTTCTAATTCGGAAGCCTGGCTAACAGCGCCCTCAGCAATTTCAGCCATTGCTCTACCAATTTCTTCGGCACTTGCCAATGTTTCTTCAGCAATTACAGATACATCACTTGCTTGACTTATTCCTGTTTCATTTACATTTTTCAAGCTTGAAACAAGAAAGGAAAACTTTTCTTGCAATTGGCTAATAGAACGATTCAGCTGGCCAATTTCATCTTTCGAAGTATCTTTGAATTCAACAGATAAATCACCATGTGCCAACCTATGTACCTTGTCATTAAGACGGGATAAGGCTTTTAATTTCCCCATCATTAACACATTAAAAACAAGTGCGCTTAATATAGTAAGAATAATTACTGCAGCTACTATGATTAAATAATCACTATAAGTGAAGGAAAACAAGCCTTGCAAGTTTTCGTTTTTAGCAATAAAAAATCCGCTAAAAGCACTAATACATGTAGTTATAAGGATAAGCATATTAAATCCAATAAGCGATTTTACTTTAAAACTATCTTTCTTTTTCATTTGAAACATCCTCTCTTCCGCCGTCCATAATAAGGGGCCATTTCCTTAGCAACACTTTTAGATATTCTTAAAACGCTTTCACATATAATAACTTAGTTTTTTCTCTATGTCTTTAATATCGGTAATTTTTACCCATTTTTAAGCCTTTATTTGTAATTTTTTTATAAATATTTTTACAGAAATAAAATTAGTAAAATGCCTAATTTTTAGTGGATTCATGTAAGAATCGGAAAGTTTGCGAGCCAAATTCTTTTCTACGCATAAAATACAACGATATCTCCTTCTTAGAAAATTAGAAAGGATGACCAATGTTGTTTAATATATTTGTAGATCAACAGATTAGATTACGTTTATTAGAGCGGACGGATTCTCATGAACTATTTCAATTAGTGAATAAAAATAGAAATTATTTAAGAAAATGGCTTCCATGGGTGGATCAAATAACTTCTCCTTATCAATATCAAACCATCATTCCCATTTGGCAACAACTTTTCACAGAGCAAACAGAACTAAATGCAGGTATTTTTTTTAATGGTAAATTAGTAGGTATGGTCACATTACAACAAATTGATTGGGCAAGTCGCAAAGCTAGCATCGGCTATTTTTTAGCTGAAGATGCACAAGGGCATGGCATTATGACAAAATGTGTTGTCGCTATCTTAAATTATGCGTTTTATTATTTAAAGCTAAACAGAATCGAAATACAATGCGGGGTAAAAAATGGCAAAAGCCAAGCAATTCCTGAGAAGCTTTCCTTTAAAAAAGAAGGAATAATCAGAGATGGCGAATTTCTTTATGACCATTTCCATGATCTTTATTCCTATAGCATGCTAGCCAGAGAATGGGCAGCCAAATATTAGATTTCTATTCCACATATACATGTGGATAAAGAAATTTTTATCTGCAGGACGTATTTCTCCTCTTACTGGAAGTTTATTGCACTTAACTATCTTTACGGGCAAGTTTTACTAACACACATTTTCTATTTTAAGCCGTTTTATTGCCCGTTAAGAGTGGAATACTAACAAAGAATCGCTTGAATCCTCTTCCTCTCTTTATCTTCCAAGATTTTATTTTATAAAAGAAAAGGTATAATATAAGAAAATAGAAGCTTTAGGATATAAAAAAATTGTAAACTAATACTTCTTTGACAACAAAAGAATGGTGATGAACGAAATTATGATTGGAATGCAACTACTATTAATTGTCATACTAACTGCTTTTTCAGCTTTTTTTGTAGCAACAGAATTCTCTATTGTTCGTGTGCGACCTGCAAGGATTGAACAGCTTGTAGAAGAAGGACATAAAAATGCGCGTACTGTAAAAAAAATCATTGAGAATATTGATGCCTATCTTTCGGCTTGCCAATTAGGAATTACTATTACTTCTTTAGGATTAGGCTGGTTGGGACAACCTACTATTTTAAAATTGATTCAACCTTTAATGAATGAGTTGGCTATACCAGCTGCTTTATCACAAGGTTTAGCCTTTGTTTTATCTTTTTCTATTATTACATATATTAATGTAGTGATTGGAGAGCTCTTTCCGAAGTCTGTTGCTATTATCCTTACAGAGAAGGTCTCTTTATTAGTGAGTAAACCATTAATCTGGTTTTATAACATTATGTATCCTTTTATATGGATTCTTAATAAATCATCAAGACAAGTGGCGAAGTTATGGGGAATTACCAATCCTACAACCAATAGTGACGCCTTGTCAGAAGAAGAACTGCAGATTGTACTAAAGGAAAGTTACAATAATGGGGAAATTAGTTTATCTGAATACAACTATGTTAATCGTATTTTTGCTTTTGATAACCGGCTAGCAAATGAAATTATGATTCCAAGAACAGAAATGGTTACTTTATCAGACCATTTATCCATTGATGAAGCAATAAATATCATTCAAAAAGAACGCTATACGAGGTATCCACTTACCAAAAATGATGATAAAGATAGCATTATTGGCTTTATCCATATTAAACAATTACTAACGGACTGGTTAAAAAATGAAGGTTATGAAAATAAATCATTATTGGACTATGCACAGCCGATTATTCATATAATCGAAACAACTCCAATTCAAGCTGTTTTCTTGAAGATGCAGAAGGAAAGAACATCTATTGCTATTCTTCATGATGAGTTTGGTGGAACAGCTGGTCTAATTTCCGCAGAAGATATCTTAGAAGAAATTGTTGGTGAGATTAGAGATGAATTTGATGAAGAGGAAACGCCTCTTATTCAAAAAATTAATGATCATCACTATATTCTTGATTCCAAGCTTCCCTTAACAGAGGTAAATAAGGTATTATCACTATCAATCGATCGAGAAGATATTCATACACTTGGTGGATGGATTTTATATCAAAATCCGAATTTAAAAAAAGGGGAAACAATCGAATACAATGGCTGCTTATTCAAGATTGATAAAATGATTCGACAGCATATTTTCACCTTTGATGTTCAAAAAATACCTGCTCACTTAACAGAAAAAAAATAAGCTTCTTGCCGTACGATGAGTCGTTTCTTGTGAAAGAGCGATTCATCGTACCACTTTTATTCCCTCCTCTTTTATACCTTAGGAAATAAATAGACAATTAACATGAAATTCCGCTTTTCTTATCTATTTATATTATAGACAGAAAATTTAAAAAAGTAATCGTTATCAAGTTTGACTTGATAGTTTGGCTTACCGTATAATAATTAGTAAAATTAAACAATTGCGAGGTGGTATAATGGGATTGTTTATCTAATTAAAGAACTTCATATTAATTCTTTCATGCAAACGATTATTATACTAGCTTCCGCATCGGACCTACTTTATGAACCTAAATCTTTTGATAAAATATAATCACTTGAGCATTCTCGCATCTGGAAAAATTGTGATTATCTGCGGAAATTAAAGAACTTTATTACGAGATTGTACTCGATAGAGATTTCACTCATTTCAATCTGAAATAATCAGGAGGTGACTCCTTACTCGGTAAACGAGATAAGGAAATTTATTTGGACATATTTAACTTGGTTATAATAGCCATTTTAATTGCTTTGACTGCTTTTTTTGTAGCATCAGAGTTTGCTATTATTAGAGTTCGTAGTTCAAGGATTAATCAGCTTATAGAGGAAGGTCGTAAAAATGCCCTTTCCGCCAAAAAGGTTACTAGCAATCTCGATGAATACTTATCTGCCTGCCAATTAGGTATAACTGTTACAGCGCTCGGTATTGGTTGGATTGGCGAAGAAACAGTCCAGCACGTTTTAGCACCATTACTACAAATTATCCATGTTCCTGCTACAGTAATAACCGTCTTATCCTTCTCTTTAGCATTCGCCTTCATTACTTTTTTACATGTAGTAGTCGGTGAACTTGCTCCCAAAACATTCGCGATTCATAAGGCAGAACAAATTACTTTATGGGTAGCAAAACCATTAATCCTATTTTATAAACTGCTTTATCCCTTTATATGGACCTTGAATGGCTCCTCTAGAATTATTACAAGAATGTTTGGATTAAAGGCTGTTTCAGAGCATGAGTTAGCGCATACAGAAGAAGAACTTCGGATTATTGTCTCTGAAAGTTATAAAAACGGTGAAATCAACCAATCGGAGTTTAAATATGTAAATAATATTTTTGATTTTGATGATCGAATAGCTAAAGAAATTATGGTTCCACGAACAGAAATTGCTTCTCTTGAACAATCAAGTACATTAGAGGAGTTGCTTAACCTTATCCAAAAAGAACAATTTACTCGATATCCAATCACAGATGGGGATAAAGATCATATTATCGGCATGATTAATGTAAAAGAAATCATGACAGAATTGCTTAAATCAAGAAATCTAACGACTAAAACATTAAAGCCATATATAAGGCCTGTCATCCGTGTAATTGAAACCTATCCTATTCAAGATCTATTGTTAAAAATGCAAAAAGATCGTATTCATATGGCCATCTTAATGGATGAGTATGGTGGAACATCTGGATTAGTTACGGTGGAAGATATTATTGAGGAAATTGTCGGCGATATATGGGATGAATTTGATCAGGAAGAAGTCCCTACTGTGCGCACCATAAAGGAAAATCATTATATCTTGGATGCTAAGGTGCTAATAAATGAAGTAAATGCTTTACTGCAAATAGATATAAACGATGAAGTCATCGATACATTAGGCGGCTGGATTCTCACTTCTAATTACGAAGCGTCAGAAGGGGATACGGTTATGTTCGAATCTTACGCCTTTAAAATTTTAGAAATGGAGGACCATCATATCAAATACGTCGAAGTAAAAAAAATATCCGATTTCCCGGCACAGCAAACAAAGCATATTTCAGTGCAACAATCTATCCCCTCTCCTTCGTCTGAGGCTGAGATTGTGTCCTAAAACATTTAATACCAGCTTAAACAAACCCAAACAATGTACAGAGATGTTTGGGTTTGTATTTATTTTAATCTTGAAGCTTCCCCAGCCTAAAACATTTCGCTTTCCATAAGGTTCTCGTTAACGCTATGTTCTCCTTCTAGCTGTTCATTCAAATAGCCTTAACAGATTTAAGCAGAGTGGAAATAAATTTTCTTCTTTAGTCATTCACCATTGACTCATCAAACTTATAACCTACACCCCAAATAGTATGGATAAAAGGTTGTTCCTTTGTGCCAATCTTATTTCTTAACCGTTTGATATGGACATCTACCGTTCTCTCATCCCCATAGAACTGATAGCCCCACACTCGATCTAATAGCTGTTCCCTTGTGAAAACTTGTTTTGGATTACTGATTAAATAATAAAGTAGATCAAATTCTTTCGGTGTTAGATTAGTCATTACTTTATTATTGTAGATGACTTCTCTTGTTTCCTTACTTATTTTAAAATGCTCTGTTGTAAGAAACTTATCATCACCCTGGTTCATTGTTTCTTTTTGATATCTTCTCGTTACCGCTTTAATTCTAGCCATCAACGTCAACGGACTAAATGGTTTTGTTACATAATCATCTGCTCCCATCTCCAGGCCGAGCACTTGATCTGATTCGCTGTCTTTTGCGGTAAGCATAATAATCGGAACGGAACTAACTTCTCTAATCTTACGGCAAATCGTAACGCCTTCCATTCCTGGCAGCATCCAATCAATAATGATAATATCCCAGTCTTGATTTTCTAGGAAAAAGTCTAATGCTTCTTTTCCATTGTGAATAAATTTTCCTTCATAGCCTTCTTTTAAGAAAAACATTTCTAGCATGGAGCAAACACTCTCATTATCTTCGATTACAAGTATTTTCATCCTAACACTTCCTATTTTCTAGCATTCCTTCTTTGCTACTTATTATAGCAGATGTGATGAGCAAGTTTCATTTCCTGCTAGCTTAAAGGAAGAAATATTTGAAATGACCAACCCCAAACGATTCAACCGATATTTCTGCATAAAAAGGTTTTTAATTGTAGTAAACTAACAAAATGAACTATCCTAGTTAATAACACCACCTATAAAGGAGTTATTGATATGATTCATTCTCTCGCTATAAATAAAAAGAAGCAGCTACTCACTGATCATTCCGTTGAAGATCTAGTTGCAGGTGATTATGAATGGTTTTGGGTTGACTTTGATCAGCCAATCGATGAGGAAATTGAAAAATTACATCATCCTTTTAATTTTCACCCCTTATCTATTGAAGATTGTCTTCATAATTTACAAAGGCCTAAAATTGATTATTTTGAAACCTATACCTTTTTTGTCACTCATTGTTTAAACCCTAAAACAGTGAAGAAGGACGAGCTTAATATTTTTTTGGGCAAAAACTTTATTGTTACTTTCCATCATCATGCCTCTGTGGAAGTCAATGCCGTAAAAGAAATGTTACTAAAAGAGGAAACTGCAGCATGGACACAATACACGGTTCTTTATCAGCTACTCGATCACCTCGTAGATAATTATTTTCCTATTGTCTATCAAATTGAGGATTCTCTCGCAGAAATCGATGAAAATCCTACTAATAAAACGATGGAAGCATTGCTGGATGAATTATTTTCTACTAGGCATCAGCTGCTTTCCTTGCGACATACAGTCGTCCCAATGAAAGATTTATTACATCAAATGATTAATACGGAAAAACTGGCTGCTCTCTTAATGAAAAGAGAATATTATTCTGATATCTATGACCATTTATTAAAAATCAGTGAACTAATTGAATCCAATCGTGAATTAACAACAGACATAAGGGATAGTTATCTATCCTATAATTCTCATCATTCCAATCGAATTATGCAAATCCTTACGGTTATTACAACTATTTTTATGCCACTAAGTTTCTTAGCAGGCTTATACGGAATGAATTTTTTAAATATGCCGGAGCTGCACTGGAAATATGGCTACTTCCTTCTATTATTTGTTATGGTGAGCATAGGAGTGGGCATGTTTATATTGTTCAAAAGAAAAGGATGGTTTAAATAAAAATATGTTATTAAATGCAGAGCATTGATTAGCTATATTTCAAAACTATTATGATAAAATAGAATTATCACTATTTTCACCATACAGGATTATTACATAGAATTTGGGGGGATTAACGATGGAGTCATCAAATTTTCAAACAGAGGCTATCTTAGAAAAACCACAGCATAGGATTATGCCGAAAAGAGTTTTAGCAAAGAGGATATTTTTCATTATTATCGGCAGTATTTTAATGGGAATAGGAATCGAGGAATTTCTTGTTCCTAATAAAATATTAGATGGAGGAATTGTCGGAATTTCTATCATTCTCTCCCATTTATCTGGCGCGAAATTAGGCTATTTTATCTTTTTACTCAATATTCCCTTCTTCTACATCGGCTACAAGCAAATCGGCAAGACTTTTACTCTTTCCACTATGCTAGGCATCACAGTCCTTTCTCTTACTACGATATTATTACATGATGTACCTGTATTTACATCGGATTTACTTCTCGCAACGGTATTTGGCGGTATTATCCTCGGCATTGGTGTGGGAATTGTCCTCCGTTTCGGCGGCTCCCTTGATGGAACAGAGGTATTAGCTCTCCTTTTCAGTAAAAAAAGCCCCTTTTCTGTTGGCGAAATCATTATGTTTTTTAACGTCTTCATCTTTATTAGTGCTGGATTTGTTTTCTCATGGAATCGGGCCATGTATTCATTAATTGCCTATTTTATCGCTTTTAAAGTCATTGATATTGTTATAGCTGGTCTAGATGAATCAAAATCGGTCTGGATTATTAGCGATCATTCAGAAATCATCGGAGAAACGATATTGGCAAGGCTTGGGCGTGGCGTTACATATCTAAAGGGCGAAGGTGCCTATACTGGTGACACGAAAAAAGTAATTTTTTGTGTCATTAACCGTCTCGAAGAAGCAAAACTTAAAACAATTATCGAAGAGTTGGACCCTGCTGCCTTTCTTGCCGTTGCCAACATCTCGGAAGTTCGCGGAGGCAGGTTCAAGAAAAAAGATATTCATTAATATTACTCTTTGTTATTGCCTAAAAAGCTAAGCATTTTTTAGGCACCCTCTTTCTACGCAATCTTCCTTCGATGGGAACTTTGGAACCTTCCAAATAACTCCATACTTAGTCAGGAAAATAGAAAATCAAAACCATTCCTAGGTTTATTTCTCTTCTTTTTTGTGAAAAATTTCATTTGATAGGAGGTTATGATTTGCGGAAAAACATAACATTATCGATTTTAATCGGATCAAGCATTGTTTGTTTACTTTGGCTAATTGGCTTAGGCTGGGTATTAATCGACTATAACAATCAGCCTGAAAGCAGCGCTAAAATAGCTAGTGAAGAGAAAATAAAAGAAATGGAGAAAGATGGCACACGTCTTTTAGCTCTAGGTGATTCCCTTACCCGTGGAACCGGTGATGATACGGGTAAGGGTTATGTTGGTTATCTTTCTGATGCCTTAGAAGAAAAAACAGAGGAAGAAATCACCATTACCAACTATGGGATCAAAGGATTAACGACTGATAAATTGGCCGAACAAGTAAAAGAAGACGAAGTACAAAGACAAATAACTCATGCTGACCTTCTCTTTATAACCATTGGCGGGAACGATCTTTTTCAAGGGGGAGAATCTTTATCTGAACTCAATGAAGATTCTATAAGTAAATTAATGAAAGCTTATTCCGAGCAATTGCAGGCGGTACTTTCATCGATTCGATCCATTAATAAAGACGCCCCCATCTATTTAATGGGCTTATATAATCCTTTTAATGATTTAGACAATAGTGCTTTAACTTCCCAAGTAGTCCGCACTTGGAATAATGCGACCGCTGAAATATGTGCTAAATATAAGCAAACTATTTTTGTTCCAACCTATGATATTTTCCAACAGAATGTTCAGCAATATTTATATTCTGACCATTTCCATCCAAATAAAAAGGGCTATCAGCTTATGGCTGAACGGGTAGCATCCCTCATTTCCTGGGAGGTAAATGACAATGAGTGACATTACGTTATCAGTTTCGCATTTAACGAAAAAAATCGGAAAGCGGGCTATTATTAAAGACATTAGCTTTGAATTGAAAAGCGGAGAAGTATTCGGTTTTCTCGGACCAAATGGTGCTGGGAAAACAACAACCATCCGGATGCTTGTTGGATTAATCAAACCTACCTCTGGTCAAATATCCATTTGCGGCTATGATGTCAAAAAGGATTTTTCCAAAGCAATGGAGCGTTTAGGCTGTATTGTAGAAAATCCAGAGCTTTATCCTTATTTGACCGGATGGGAAAACTTAAAATACTTCGCACGAATGCTGACAAATGCAGATGATAAGCGAATAACAGAAGTTGTAGAGTTAGTAGGATTAACGGAGCGTATTCATGACAAAGTAAAAACTTATTCCCTAGGAATGCGCCAGCGTCTTGGAATTGGACAGGCATTATTAAGCAGGCCGAAAGTTTTGATACTAGATGAACCAACCAATGGATTAGACCCTTCTGGGATAAGAGAAATGAGGCGGTTCATTCGTTTTCTGGCAAAAGAAGAAGGTCTAAGTGTTTTAGTCTCCAGCCATTTATTAAGTGAGATTCAGCTCTTATGTGATCGTGTATCCATTATTTTAGACGGTAAAATCATCCATACTGAATCAGTACATACTTTACTGACGCAAAAGGAAAAATTAATTTGGCGATTTACCCCGTTAGAAAAGGGAATAGAAATCTTGAATAAACTTGCTCCATCTGTCACAGTCCAGGAAGAAATGGTGATTACCCCCTATATAGAAGAAGAAGTTTCTAAGTGGAGTCGTTCATTGATGGAAGCCAATGTCGCTATAAAAGAAATGAATCGGCAAATCCCTTCGCTTGAGCATCTATTCTTAGAGCTGACAGGAGGTGATTCTGTCGGTGAATAAACTCATCTATAATGAAATGCTAAAGCTCGTGAAAAGTAAACGCTTATTGGTTGTGACGATTATCATCGGAATAATGATCATGATGTTTACCTATGCACAGCATCGTGAAATGGAAAATGTCAAAAAAAGAATTGGCGATACAGACTGGCGCGTCACCCTGCAGCAATCAATTGTCGATATGCAAAACAGAATCGGTTCAAGCGGGATTTCCGAAGAATTCCGCTCCCAGTTAAAAGTTCGCATCGACCAAAGTCAGTATTATCTCGACCATAACATCAACCCGCAAGATCCAGGTGCTCCTACCTTTTTGCGCGTGTTTCTCGATAATTCCATCCAGCTGCTGCTTCCGTTAATGGTAATGATTATTTCAGCTGATATGGTTTCTTCGGAAAAAAGTTTAGGGACCATTAAGCTGCTGCTGACAAGACCGGTACGGCGTTGGAAAATCCTTTTAAGCAAATATATTACGCTTATTCTATCGGTTTCCTTTATCTTACTTATGTTCGGGCTATTTTCTTATCTTATTTCCGGATTATTCTTTGGATATACGGGGTGGACCGCACCAGTGCTAACTGGATTTACCGTGAAGGCTGGTGAATTAAATACTGCCAATGTTCATTTAGTCCCGCAATGGCAATACATTCTCATGATTTTTGGACTCGGCTGGTTTGTGTCTGTTGTCGTAGGGACACTTTCCTTTATGTTCTCTGTCCTTATTAAAAGTACAGCTGCAGGAATGGGCGCTATGCTCGCATTCTTGATTTCTGGTACTATCATTAGTTCGATCGCTTCTTCATGGGAATCAGCCAAATACTTTTTTATGGTAAACTTGCGTCTAACAGATTATCTCCAAGGGAATATACCGCCAATAGAAGGCATGTCCCTTCCATTTTCCCTAATGGTACTATCTATTTGGGGACTTGCCGGGATTATTATCTCCTTCCTTGTCTTTACGAGAAGGGATGTTTACTAAAGTTTAATGTTGTTATACGCATAAAAACGGAACTTCCCATTTTGGGAGACGTTCCGTTTTTGCTTATATACTTTCAGCTTATTTGACTAACGCCCCCGTTAGCATAAGTACATTCCTTCACAAACCTGAAAAGAAGCTGCCAATATGACGGCTCCGTTCAGTCCTTTGTTTCTTTGGGTTTATATTTGATTTTTTAATCTATTTCCCATTAGTTCTGACATTTGTTTCGAATGTGGATTTTCTTCATTTTGTAGATTATTAATAATGTTAATATAATCAGTTTCATTACGATTCTGGCTTAATTTATAAGCAGCTTGGACTTCTGCAACTTTAATCTTAAAACCAACGATCCCTTTTAGTTGATTTTCTAAGAGCTCAGGAGAAAGTTTATCCCATAATACTGGATTTTCACGATCTTGTTCATATTTTTTTAACATACCTGTTAATTCTTCTATTAGTTCATCTTTTTCTAAAATACTTGCTTTTCCATACATATGGATAGCCTGATAATTCCAAGTTGGAACATTTTCGTGCGAATACCAGGAAGAAGAAATATAAGCATGCGGTCCCTGAAACATAACAAGTACATCTTCACAGGTTACAAATGTTCTCCACTGAGAATTCCATAAGCCATATGTCCAGTAAGATAGTAATCGTCGCCTTTTTTCTTTAAAACCAAAGGCAAATGGGTGGCAATTGGTTTCACTTGTTCTGTTGTAATAATCGTGGCAAAAGAGTTTTTTTGAACAAAATCCCAAATTTCATCGACATTTGTGATCCTAAAATATTTTGGTATATACACCATAATCCGCCTTTCAAAAATGTTATAGAAGTGATTTGTTCATTATAAAGTCAATTTGCTCTTCATCACCCATATTAAAAGAGTGGGCTCCAGTTTGAACAAACCCCATTTTCTTATAAAAAGCAATGGCATTTTCATTTTTTTCCCATACACCTAGCCATATTTTCTTTTTATTACGTTCCATCGCAATTTCCATAGATTTATTTAGCAGGTATTTACCCAGACCATGTTTTTGAAATTTGTTCTTTATATAGATCCTCTCGATTTCAAGTGATTCATCACCCATTTCTTCAGACTGAGCATCATTAATGTTAACCTTTAAATAGCCAGCGATGTCATTGTTAAAATAAACGAAATAGAATTCTGAAGAACTATTGTCCAATTCTTTTTCTAATTGTGGCAAGTTAAATGCCCTTTCCAAATAGGCATTCATATTTTCAGGTGAATTCTGATCCTTAAATGTCTCATTAAATGTTTCATAACTGACTTCCTGAAGTTCGCGTAAATCTTCAAGGGTACACTTTTTTATATTTATAGTCATGTAAATATGTCGCTCCTTTATCTAATCAATAAATTCTTTTGTTTCCCTTTTTTACAAATTCCCAGTCTTTTTCAACATTTTCTCTTACCCTTTGAAGGAGATTAAAAATGGTTTCCACTTCCACTTCAGAAAATCCCTCTAATGCAACCTTATTCGAATGATCATTTTCTCTTTTTATGAAAGGAAAAACATTTTTCCCTTTCTCTGTTGGAAAAAGTTTTTTTATTTTTTGGTTATGCTCATCATCTTTCTTATCAATAAATCCATTTAATTCAAGTTTTTTTATAGCACGAGCTGCTGTTGTTCTATCTACTTTTATCATCTCGGCTAACTTTTCTTGGATGATTCCTGGGTTTTCACATATTCGCACAAGGTACAAATACTGCCCTTTTGTAAGGTTGTATGCTTTAAATTCTATGTTACTTATTGAATCTAATGCCCTTGCAATCATTCCAATTTCACGAAGAATTTCATTCATAATTAACCTCCTTAATAGATATTTTTGTTGCATATACAACAAAAAACTATATATTAAATTTAACTTAATTTTATTGCATTTGCAACAAAAAATAATTAAGGGGTGAGTAAAGTGAAATATGTTTTTTATGTAATAGGAATTTTAATATTAACCTTTGGTATTTCTTTTACAATACAATCAGACCTTGGAACTTCACCTTTTGATGCACTTTTGGTAGGACTGTCCAAAAATGTGGGGCTAACGGTAGGGAGTTGGGAAATCATTCTAGCTTTTATATTGATCGGTTGTAATTCATTGTTAAACAGGCAAAAATCTGAAGTTTTTGGGGTGTTAACAGCCTTTATAACTGGTATTGGTATTGATATGTGGTTGTTCTTTTTGAACAATTTGATAACACCTGAACTATGGTACAGCAAATTTGTTTGTTTTGGAATCGGCTTAGTTGTTATAGGATTAGGAACGGCAACCTATCTACAAACAAACTTTGCACCGATTCCAATTGACAGCTTAACGTTAATCATACAAGAATTAACTAGAACCAATATATTTTTTTCAAGAACATTGATTTACCTTGTATTCTTGATAATGGCATTGATTTTAAATGGACCAATTGGCGTTGGAACTTTATTAACCGTTTGTTTAGGGGGGCTAATATTGAATTACTTTATGCCAGTTACTGAAAAAATATTAGATGGGGTATTAACACATTCAAGTACATTACTACATTATGATAAAGATAAACACCATTCATTGTAGGATGTTTTTTGTTGTTCTTATTCCACTAACCTGCACCTATAGCGACACAATAAAAGGGCTTCCCTTTTATTTAAGGAAACCCCTTTTACTTAAAGTACATTTTTTTACAATATACTCCATCACTTTTATCAAACTATGTTGCTGCATAATTTACTCCCAATATAGAATAAAGGTCCAATTTATATACTTGAATCGCACCCGTTTGTGGTTTAAAAAAATCAAATATTGATTTCTCTTTTTGATTTAGTTATTAAGGTTACAGCAACACTACCTATACTAACTAAAGCTCCTAAAATTGCAATAACACTTACCACAATATTATTAGAGGTAAAAAATCCGATTGGTATAATTACTAAAAATGAAATAAATACAAATGCTTGATACACAGCCGATATCACTCTCGCAACAAGATTACTAAATAGCGATAATATCAAAGGTGGTAAAAAAAGTATTATGATGATTCCAATAGATATCCACAAAACTATTGGTTCATCATATGAAATAGTATTAGGACCTGTTGGATGTTTTGCAACTAGTAAAACTGTCCCAACGGCTATTATTAAAGTTAAAACAACCATAAAAAATCTTTTAAACATAAATAATTCTCCTTAAAAATATTTGAAATACTCGATTTAGTAATTCTAAGTTCATTGAAGGTTTCTTGGTGTATTTCCTTATTTAATCTGAATAAATATTCACTCCCATGGACATCAACTGTAAATTTAATTTATAGGTAAATATTAACAATGTCTATTTGTTTTTTCTACACCCCTGAGGTCTTAAATTGACCTCAGTCTTCGGTCCTACATAAAGAATATCCCCTATTAAATATTCCTCATTTTTCAAGGAATTGTGTTTTTAATGAAATAACTAAAAATAACATCCACTACTTAATTCTTTTTCAACTAACCTCCCTCTATAAACAAACACTAATAGAAGGAGATTTCTCTAAAAAGCTAATAATTTTTTTAATAATACCGAATATATTTTTAAAAAAGTTAAAAATAATATTAAGAGCTAGGAGCAAAGAATACAAAGGAGTCCTTCAAAACACTTATAAATCTTTACTCCGAATTACAAAAAGGGTGTGCCGTTTGGCACACCCTTTTTGTAATTATTACCTTGGACAGGTTACGATATGAAAATTTATAAAGGTTAACAGATAAATCGGAAGCAGACGGTAATATCTTTACTATAAATAGTAAAACAGACAGAGTATTTGCTCCTTATCAGAAATCTTTTATTAATATTATTCTTCTTTCGCTTATTAAACAAACCTGCCCCTATAGCATCATAAGAAAAAGGCTTCCCTTTTATTTAAGGAAAGCCCCCGTTTGTTTAATAAGAAATCGATGAAATGCCCTTTCCACCTTTTGTTTTTAGGGTACTGATTCTATCCATCCCAGTAATGATTGGTTTTGCTTGCCTTATTAATGTTTGAGTGGCTTCAAGAGTTAGAGAGGCTTGATGGGCATTTTCATTACTCCAAACCTCATAAACATAAACAGAGTTTGGTTCACTCTCAGATATATTTACAAGATATATCTCACAATCATCAAGATTTTTCATTGATTCTGCTGCTTCCAGCAAAATATTTACCATTGTGTCTCGTTCGCCTTCTCGTACCATAAATTTACCAAACAAACTGAATTTGTCCATTTTGTACCTCCTTAATTTTTGACCATTTATTTATTTCTGCATTACACCATTGTTATCCTATTATTTCCATAAATAAATATTTATAAAGCTTCTTTATCTATCCTGTCCCGTTTGTCTAATATGAACTTAAACAAAAAAGCTGCCAAAATGACAGGCTTGATATTCGTTAAAGCACCCGATTGTTGAAGATTATTATTTTCTTCTTGAACGAAGGCGCCCTATACTTTATTGAATTCTTTCACAAACTGCTTCTTATTACGCAAAATATAATAATTTAATCTATTGAATACTGTACCGTCTGGACGGTATAATTGTCATAACGAGTAATCAAGGAGGATTTTATATGTCCATTTCAAATTCTGAAGATAAAAAAAAAATTATACTAAATGCTGCTGCTGATATTGTTAAAGAAGAAGGTGTCGCAAAATTAACATTAGAAGCTGTTGCAAAAAAAGCTGGGCTTAGCAAAGGTGGCTTACTTTATCACTATTCAAGTAAGGAAGCATTAATTATAGGGATGGTACAAGACTGGACCTACCGTTACTTTAAAAGCATAGAAACAATAGTTGAAAATAATACTAAAAGTGGAGTTGGTAATTGGACTAGTGCTTACATCAAAGCCTCATTTTCTGACTTAAATCTTGATAAACGTCTTTCTTCTGCTCTTCTAGCTGCAATGTTTACTAATCCAAGTTTACTAGAAGAGTACAAAAAGGAATATGACATCTTACTTGGTAAACTGATGAATGATGGTGTAGACCCTATTAATGTTACAATAATCCGTTTAGCAATAGATGGAATGTGGTTTTCGGAAATATTTGGGTTAGGCTCACTAGACACGAATCTTAAAAATAATTTTATTAATAAATTAAATAATATGATAAAGGAGGAAGAGTAAATGTCTTACTTATACTTAATGCTTGCTATAGTAGGAGAACTTATTGGAACCTCTATGCTCAAAGCGTCTGAAGGATTTTCGAAACTCTACCCTACAATTGGTGTAATAATTGCTTTTATAGGCTCATTTTTCTTTTTATCAATGGCAATGAAGACTATTCCACTTAATACTACCTATGCTCTTTGGTCTGGAATAGGTATAGTTGCTACTACGCTTATTTCGGTTATAATTTGGAAAGAGAAAATTAATGTTGCCAGTGTTGCTGGAATTACATTAATTCTTATAGGAGTTGTAGTCTTGAATCTATTTGGACCAGGACATGGTGAAGCAAGTAATCATGAGGCAAATGAATCCTCAATTGTTCTAAGTAATAAAACTGAATAAATAAAAGTCTAAGTAAAAGAGTGCTTTCTTATTTGGAAAAGCACTCTTTCCTTATTAAGCTAACCTGACCCTATAGTTACATAAAAAATATTCATTTGCAGTTAGTGTACACTTGTAGATTCCTTCTTTTGCTCTGCTTCTTACATTAGATATCAATAAATGTAATATAGCAGCCAATCACCTGCAGACATTTGACGCAAAAGTGATTGCTGCCATACCGTGACACAGCTTTGCAAACCCACCTTCTATGGCTAAATTTTTATGAAAAGCGGATTCAACACCAATCCAATATCTGCTATTCTGAGTTGTTAGATCCGCCATGCCCCAGCCCCCTACTCCTCAAATGCTAAACTCGTTTTCAACCGATCTAGTTGTAAGAAATGATGTCTGTAATGCATTACAATCAACAAAAACCACTCCTGTGCGTTTAATGCACCAAATGCCGGATGAAGCATCTTATTACTTACGACCGATTGATGTAAAATTGACTCCATATTCCTCATCCGTTCTACAACCCTATGAAGCCCATCTACCAGATACTCCATGCTCTCGGGTGGTTGCGGAGTATAATTCGGCGAAGCAGGGACCTTAATACGAACGGCAGGAAATTGTTCTATTTTAAACACTGCCTTCCCCTGCTCCGTTTTTTCCATCGCTGGATTCAATGTCGATTCGCTGCCATCTAAACATTGCTCGGCATTATGCAGATGAATAAAAGCTGATTGAATTAAATGTACATACATCTGTCCAATGGACCAATCTTCCTCGTTCAACTTTCTATTTAATTTCTCCATATTGAGTTTTTTTAGTTCTTCCAAATATTTTTCGACTGTAAATTCAAATGACTTCAAAACTTCCTTTGTACTACTCATCCTTCTAGCAACTCCTCATCATTTTGATATATTCATAGTATAAAAAAACACTACTGACAGGTGTATGTCAGTAGTGTTTTAAAATTTTTCTCGCTACTTCTCGAATCTTGTGACGCAAAGACTTCGGTTCAATCACCTCGATATCTCCGCCAAAGCCCAGTAAAAAATGCAATATTTCCTCCGGATATCGAACACGAAATTGAAAGATAACCTCCTTCTCATACTCTTCAATGGAATCAATATAAAAATTAACTGCCTCGATAATCTTGTCGGCGATTTCTGGGGTTGCCCTAATTAAGATTTTTTCATCTCGATTGTCAGGTGGCCGATAGCTGCTTAGGTCAAAATTATTTGGCAAAAGATATCGTTCCTCCAACACAGAAAGTTCGGTCATCCGTGACAAGCGAAAATGACGTATATCTTGTCTCAAATCACAGTGTGCGATTAATATCCAATTTCCATGGACTAGTGTTAATCCATATGGAGAAACCTTACGCTTATTTTTCCGCTTCCCATCCGTTCCTGGCATATTTTTGATATACACAAAACTGATTTTGCATTGTTTCAATATTGCGTCACGAACTTGATTAAGATAAGTTCTTACCCTATCTTCAGTTGATGCTTCACCTACATGAAGCAGTCGCATGGTTTCCCGAACAAGTGTTGATTGGTTGCGGACTGATTCCGATAAAGTAGCCTCGATTTTTCTTTTAGCAGCCTTAGCATAAACACCGTAATCAGTATCCAACCTTTGTTCAATAAAATCAGCTCCCATGAGCAGAGATACTGCCTCTTCTGCTGTAAAACTAACCGGGGGCAGAAAATATCCTTCCATTAAGGAATAACCCAGACCAGGAGCGCCTAAAATCGGAACCCCAGCCTCACTTAGTGCTTGAATGTCCCTATATATCGTACGCACACTTGTCTCAAATTGAGAAGCTAAATCTTCTGCCCTCAGCGTTTTGCTTCGCTGTAATTCAAGCGTGATTGCAAGCTGCCGCTCAGTTTTATTCATTTTTTCTGTCCTCCACAATTTATCTTTCAAAATATATTAATGATCCGTCATAGTTGAATAGCAGTATGCAGATCTCTAAAAGAGGATCCGCTTCGCAATGTATACGCGCTAAATGCTTCGATTTGTTGCCTCGTAACGATTCTAAATTTCGCTATCCAACTAAAATTCCCCATGTCAACCCTCTGGTTTCCATCCATGTTCACCAATTCTTAATCTAACAAATATTCTTCAGCAGAATTAATCATCTCTTACCTCAATTTGCAGATTTATTTCTTATAATATCATAAAAAATTTTGTACTAAATGCCCCGTTATTCCAATAAAGAAAAATGATACAGCTTACATTAACACAAAAGCGTTGTTGAACTGAGATCAACAACGCTCCTGGTTTTAATATCCCCCTAATTCTTTTCTATTTGGGGCATGTGGTGGTTCCTCCATCCATCCCTTGTCCATTAAAATATCAGCCCCATCCTTTCCAAACTTCAAAATTTCAGGAATTAATTTCAAATATTCAGTAGACAGGTCAATTCGTGATGTGATAGATAATGCATGCCCAATATAGGTCAACCCTTGCGTATTAAGCGTGGTTACAAGGTTCATAATTAACTTTTCCGAAAATGGAGATATAGTAGAAGTTGAAACTTCGGTATTAATCATGATAGTGCCAAGTAAATCATCTTTAATTAAGGCATCATTCAGAAAGCGTATTTGTTTTTTAGCTAACTCTTTTCCTTTAATTAAATAATTTTTTATCTCTTTATCTTTTACAACTTGAATAAAACCTGTGAGTAAGATTAAACCAAAATAGTTCCTTTCAATGTTAAAAAACATTTCAGAAATTTCAAGTACATTTAGTGGCCGTTTTGGTTCAATAAATTTAGACAGTAGGCCTTCTTTAGTAACAAACTCGACTGAATCAGGATATGGAATCATTGTTGGTCTATCATATATTCCTTTAGATAGCATCAGATCAACTGATTTATTATAAAGGTCTAATGAAGAAGTCAAACAATTAGAGAAAAAAGTTCTAATATCTTCTCTTGCAACATTAGAAAGCTGAATACTATAGTTCATTAAACCTATCCGACTCATACCATAGATGTAGCTTACTGAAAATAAATCAAAAAACAAAGGTTGTGCTGTGAGGTCAAGATCATCATCTGAAAATCCCTTTGGAATAGGGAAGCCTTCACTTTTAAATATGCTTTCTATTTCTTCTATATGTTTATTAGATATATCTAAAGTTAGTTGAATTAGAGGGTTAACATCTGTGTAGTTCGAATGATGTAAGAAATGCTTTGTAAGACAGATAGACAAGCTATCAGATATATAAGTTCCCCATAAACCTGCAATTTCAGTTGATGATAAGCCTACTGAATGTTTTGGCTCCATTGAAAATCTCCTTTTCAATAAAATTTTTTCTAATTTAAGTATGCTCAGTTCAAAGCTATATATACCGTGAGATCGAGTTGCCATAACATCATTCCTGTTCCGCCAACTATGCACTTCTTTCAAATAGTAAGCATTAATCATGTAAATGAGCTGAATAATAACAGTATAACTACTGATTTAAAGATCGTTTCTTTCTGCCGCATGTAAAAGACAACAACCCTCACAGTTAACAAAAGTTTATGGAAATCCATCCCTTTAAAAAGAATGGTTTCGGCCCTCTGCCTAACTGTCTATGCTTAAAGATAACTTTACTCCTCCAAGCCCCTCTATATGGATACCACGAACAATTGCATAATTTGTTCAACATTTTCTTGAGTACTCCGTCTTTATATAGTGAACTGACTTTCAGAATTAATAAACTGGAATAAAGAGACTCTAAAATAAGCGATGGAAACTAGGTGCCTAGAATGGAAAGAACCAACTCAATCTCGAGTTGGATTATATAATAATGCAGATAGCGCAAAAACTGTTCAAATGATAATCGATACAATAAAAAAAGAGATAAAATGGTCGGGAAACCAACTTTATCCTACATGTGAAAAGAGGTTTTTTATTACCTCGCTAGAAGCTCTGGAATCCCGGCATAGCCACGGGCTTTCAAAACCATAAAAAGATGCTTTCCTTCTTTCAGGAAAGCATCTTTTAGCACAATAATAAAAGTGCTTTTAATCAAAGATTTATAATTAAGGCTCTGTTAAAGCTTAATGTTGATATTAATAGAAATAACGGAAGTTCCATAAAAATGGAATTTCTATTTGATTCTATTGTCTTATTGAACTAACGCACCCAATCGTTGAATAACCTAACTACCATCTTTCTCTAATCTCTTTTATGACAACTTCTGGATTATCCCAATGTAACATATGAGAAACATTAGGTACTAAATTTACAGTTGCTCCTGTTTTTTGTGCAAAGATGCCTGAAGTTATATCCCTATACGTATCTTGTGACTTAGGAAGGGTTGCACGGAGTAATAAGATATTTAAGTTATTAGGGAGTTTTTCATAGTACATACCTTTAATAATGTTACCAGCACTTTCTTAGGATAATTAAGTATATAGAATAAAGAAACAAAACTTCCCCAAGAATGAGATAAAAACTGACCCATAGTTGAATAAAAGAAAAGCCCTTTATACAGTAAGCTTAAATAATCTAAGTTTATCATATGTTTCTGCATTTGGAATTTAATTCCCTTTTACTATCATATCGTTCATAGTGACTTCATTTTGCTGATGATGATTGCTCTCTAACACTTGAAACCACACAAGATAGTTGTTCAGATACGTGGTCGCCACGCCGTTAAAAAGCTGTATCCAACCTTTCAGTCTTCGGTGGTAGTTGTTGACGTTCTTGATGTGATATAGACCCTTGGTGTAGGTATTAATTACACTGTATCTACTTTACAAGGCAACTCTTTAGAAGTTGATTTGTCTCTATTAATAAAAAAGGGAATAAAAAACAGTGGGTAAATCATTAAATACAAATTTACTGCCCACCAGCTTATATCAAACTCTAAACTAAATCCCCAAAATGCAATAGCCTGCAAACCCGAACAAAAGGTCAGCACTAATGAAATTAAGGCATACGGCTTCCATTTTGCACTTGTTTTCTTATATAAGTATAAGCTATAGAGCCCTGTTGCTGAGATGAAAATATCTAAAGGAAAAAACGACCAGTTCCAAGCAATAATAATGGGATTATCATAATCCTTAAAGGCCCATTCTATAGGAATAAGACTGAAATATGTAATAATCCAATATATGATAAAGCCTATATCGGTGACGAGAAAAAAAGGCTTTAAATATTTCATTAACCAAAATCCTTTCTTATTTAAATATTTCTTTACTGCTGAAATAAGACCAAATGTAGTCACAGTTACAATAAACAATTATAAGAGTTCATTCCTACAGGTAATAGCATAAAATTTGAATAACTAGTATAACTACTCGCTCATCTGAGACTTGTGATCAGATGCTTCACTATGATCGACAGTAAAGTTAAGAGTTACAACGCCGATTATAATAAGAAAAATCGCAGTAATTTTCACAAGACTTAAACTCTCATTAAAATAATATACTCCAATAATTGAAATAATTAGGATTCCTATACCTGACCAGATTGCATAAGCCACAGAGATTTCGATCGTCTTTAATGCCAACGTTAAAAATACTAAACTGTTTAGATAGAAGAATATTAATAAAATACTTGGTAATAACTTTGTTAAGCCTTCAGATAATTTCATACTTGTTGTACCAGCAACCTCAAATACTATTGCCAAACATAAATATAGCCAAGAAATATTAATCACCTTCCTTATATTTCGAAATGCCATTCAACAATATATCCATAACTGCTTCTAATTTTTCTTTAATTGTTAATGAGCTTTGCGAAGCATAAATTTGATTTATAGCACCTAGATACAACTCAATAAAGATATCTAGATTAATATCTCGAAGGTTTCCTTGTTTTATCCCTTGCTTCATCAAAGTAAGAACAGTTGACCATTCTTCTCTTAGGAAAATATCTAATTTCTCCCATTGTTGAAAATGGTGCTTTTTTAAATCGGACAATAAGCGAATATCCATAATCCCGAACTCTTCAGGAGTACTACAAAGGATAAGTTTAATCTTATCTAACACATTTGTATTCTCATCCATAACAATCTCTTGTTCATTTTGCTTTATACTATGAATAAGTTTTTCGATAATCTCGTCAACAATCTGATCTTTTGAAGAAAAGTATTGATAAATTGTTCGTTTGCTTGTTCCTAAATTAGCAGCTAACTCACTCACTGTAAAACTAAATCCTTTTACTTGAATCAATCTAATTGTTTCATCAATAATTCTATTATGCAAAAACAGACCTCCTACCAATACGAATGAAACTCATTCGGTTTTATTGGTACCAGTATAGTATAATATCTAAAATTGCACAATAGTTTTTGTTATAAAATGTAATAATGACAGATACTCGAACTCTATTTCCGGAATGAGGGGCGCTGCATTATTTAGTCAAATAAATAAACAAGAACTTCTACTTATGAATGATTCTGAGCCAGCGTCTTCATAGAACAATTTCAATCGTACAATCCACCTTCAGTTAAAACCTATCTTAATAGCTAATCAAATTTGATCATTAAAAGAAACCATCAAATATTAGATGGTCCCTTGTTCATATTTGCAATTATTATCCCTTGAATATATAAAGAACAGTTATTTATCATGTACGGATTTCTTTATTTGTTAATAAAGAAATCCCTGAAAAAATACTAATTATCTCATCATATTAAGTGCATGATTATCTTTAAACGTGTCTCTTCCTTTATTTAACTCTTGATAGGCTTTCTTTTAAGTAGTTTAAAAGTAATTGTTTGGAAGACGTCATGTTATCATACCTCAAATTTCTCATAATACCTAGCTTAATATCTGAATTGTTAATCTCTACATCTAATTTTTTACAGTTGTCGGGAATAGGCATGGAAGAGACAATTACGCCTATTGCTCCATCTATTGATATAATAAACTGTGGGATTATCGATAATTGGCTAATTGTATAGCAAAAGGGCTTTTTAGAAATAGTTAGTAATTCTTTTTCTAACTTTAACTGATAAATGCAGTTCTTTCCTCCTGTAACAATTGGATAATCGCACAGCTCTTCTAAGCTGTACATTCTACTTTTATTAGCGAAAGGGTGTATATTGGAGACTATAAATGCTAGCTTCTCTTCGTATAAAGATTCAAATGTGTATGGAAACTGTCCAGCAATTTCTGCACATATGGCAAAGTCTATTTCATTTTTCTCCAGAGCTGCTGCTAAAGAATTTGTATTTCCTACCACAAAGTTGCAAACGATTTTAGGCTTTTCCCTACTAAATCGAGCTAGAATACTAGGTAATATATTCGTTATTGAGTCAATAATCCCTATATTAATAGTTCCAACTTCTTCTTTTTGTATTGCCTTTGCCTGCTCCGTAACAAACTTCCAATGGTTGATAAGATCATCAACTTCTTCCGCAAATATTTTCCCAGCAGGTGTTAACTCAGCCTCCCATCCTCTATAAAAAAGGCTAATTCCCAATTCCTTTTCTAATCTTTGAATTTGATTCGTAATTGTTGATTGTGCATAATGCAGTGATTCTGCAGCTTTTGAAAATGTCCCTTGTCTTAGTATCGTTTGAAAAGTAATTAGTTCTTTTAAATCCATTATCTTCCCTCTTCATCGAAATTATCGAATTATGTTATTCAATTAATTCAATTATATAGATCAAGAGTTATAAACTACAATGATATTAATAAGATAGAGGAGGATATAATATGCCATTTATTAAAATTAGTTATCTTGAAGAGCAATATAATAAGAAGGAATTAAAATTTATTAGTACACAAATAATGAATTCTCTAATCAAAGAATTTAATGTCCCATATGATGATTTTTTTCAAGTATTTGATTCACACAAAAAAGAACAGTTCCATTTCAATTCCCACTATTTAATCAATGCCAAAAGAACTAAAAAACTTTTGTATATTCAAATTACATGCGGAATAGGCAGAACTATTGAACAAAAGAGGAATCTATACCATACACTAACTGATAATCTTAGTGAAAAAAATATTGTCACTAAAGAAAATGTTTTTATCATTCTTAATGAGACTCCATTGGAAAATTGGTCATTTGGTATGGGAGAAGCACAGATGGTTACTAATTGGAACGCTGCTACTACCATAATAAAAGAAAATCATTTATCTAAGAAAGAAATAAAATCAAATATTAGAAGTACGCTAGGAGATTTAGCTCCTGCATTTGTAGACTATACTGAAAGTGTGCTTTTCGGTGATTTATGGAAGAGAAAAAACTTATCGATGCGAGATAGAAGTCTAATTACGCTTTCTTCCTTAATTACAGCAGGTAACATAGAACAATTACCATTTCATATCAATTTAGCGATGGAAAATAAAATCAAAGAAGATGAAATAATCGAGTTAATTACGCACCTTGCCTTCTATACTGGTTGGCCTAAGGCAGCTTCTGCACTGGATGCAGCCAAAAAAGTATTTTCATCATAATCTGTATTGGCTAAAAGTGTGTTGAGCATAGTTCAACACACTTTTACTGTAAACATTCTATTTTATAAAAAAGCCATACTTATTTTATCTATTTTGCTAGATTGATTATTTGTAAGATTCTCCATTGGAAATTATAATCCTGCTACCAATTAGCTCTTATCAATAACGTAACTTAATAGTTTTTTTTATAGCTAAAGTTCCCCATTCTTTTCCTATGTATCCAAAGATATTTTCATTTTGTATAACATAATCGAAGATGCTTGATTAGCAGTTAATTTCCCATATAAACATCCGTTAGCTTAATAGTTTTTGAACCTTATCGGCAATATAATCTCTTAATGAGATAAGTTCGTCTTTCTCAAAAGTCTTAGTACCATTTCCATTTTTATAAGAATCGACGACTTTACGAATGATGGTCCTTACATTCTTCGGAAATGTTTTAAGCCCCCAATTACCAGCTTCTTGCTTGGAGGAAACGACTCCTTCTTTAAGAAACCAAAATACTCTTATTAAATTTAACGAACAATAAATGGGGTCTTTTTCGATATTTTCCAAACAATCGTAATAGTCACCTAGTATGGACGATATATAATCTGCGCTTGGAACTAAAGGAAATACTTCCTTTATAGGTTTACCTTCTACACAAATGCCTCTTTGATAAGTAATCGTTAAATGAGCTGCTAAATCGGCATCTGAATGAATGTCACTATTTAGATACTGATAGGTACCATTTAACAAATCTCTTTCGAAGCGTTCTCTCCAAAACTCACTATAATGGAAGTCAAATGCAGATGGATGCTGCCAATGCCGTAATTGATCCGTATTTAGAAAACTTATTTCAATGGGATATGGAGAATTGGAATAACCTAATAAGAACCGCGCTAATTTTCTTTTATCTTCTACTTCTAATGACTGATGCGTAATAACCAAAGCATCCACATCGCTGCTTTTAGGATTAAATCCTCCCATAGCCAAAGAACCATGTATATAAAAACCAAGGTAATTGTCTTTTATAATTTCCTTCATACTTTTATTTAGATGAAAGACAAAATCCTTCACTTCTGAAGAACATGTTTTCCAAACATCCCCCATCTTTCTCCCCCCTGTTCTTACTCCGTTACCAATATGCTTATTTGTTAAAAATAGTAATTTTAGTTAATATTAATACTAACTATCGCCAATGTAAACATTTACAACTATCATATTGCTGTTCTGTGGGGAAATAAGAATATCGTACAAAAAAAGGATAGATAGAGCGAATTCCTTCCACTCTTCTATCCTTTTTCTTTCAATGCATATACTGTATGATATTTTATCATCCTTCCCTACTTAAAGCTTCACACGATAAAAGCAAAGTATAAAATAAATAACAAGCAAAGTACATACATAATTGGATGAACTTCTTTATAACGCTTTTGTGATACTAAACATATTGGATAAAAAACAAATCCTAATCCAATCCCGATTGCCACACTAGAAGTAAGAGGCATCATAATAATTGTTAAAAAGGATGGAATGACAATTTCTAACTTCGTCCAGTCTATTCTCCTAATTTCCATGGCCATTAATGCCCCTACCACAATTAATGCAGCAGCTGTAACTTCCACTGAAATAACGGCAACAAGTGGTGAAAAGAACAATGCGATTACAAAACAAGCTGCAATGACGACAGACGTAAAGCCTGTTCTTCCTCCGACAGCAATACCTGCCGAAGATTCAACACTCGTTGCAGGTGTCGATGTGCCTAAAATAGCCCCAATGGCACCGGCAGCAGAATCGGCAAGCAGCCCTTTACCGATATTAGGAATCTTATTATCCTTCATCATTCCAGCTTGACTAGTTAAGGCAATTAATGCACCTGCAGTATCAAAGAAGGCAACAATTAAAAAGGTAAAGATAACTGTCAGTATTTCTGGCGTAAAAATCTCATCTAAATGAGAAAATACAACACCAAATGTTGGTTTAAGGCTTGGTATATCTCCAACAACCGAAGAAGGAACTTCTATTAATCCAAAAATCATTCCCACAATCGTAGTAATGACCATGCCATAAAAAATCCCGCCGTTAATGCCGCGTACTAACATAACAATTGTAATGACAAGACCTATAATTGCCAGCAGGGTCATAGGAGAAGTAAAATCACCAATCGAGACAAATGTATCTGGATTACCAATAATAATTCCACCATTTTTCAACCCAATAAACGTAATGAAAAATCCAATTCCAGCAGCGATTGCATGTTTTAAACTCGCTGGAATGATATTAATAATCTTCTCGCGGATTTTCATTAAGCTTAATAGCATAAAAATGATGCCTGCAACAAAAACACCCGTTAAAGCGACCTGCCATTCTATTCCCATTCCAATACATACAGAAAAAGTGAAGAACGAATTCAGGCCCATACTAGGTGCGATTGCGATTGGAAAGTTAGCAAGTAAACCTATAAGTAATGTTCCGATGATCGCAGTGAGCGCAGTTGCTGTGAATACAGCCCCGCTATCCATTCCGGATTGGCTTAAGATAATTGGATTTACAACTAATATATATGCTATCGATAGGAAAGTTGTTATTCCTGCAAGTGTTTCCTGTGCATAAGAAGTGTTCCGTTCTGCAAATTTAAAAAAGTCTTTCATGTTGTAGTCTCCTATTTGCTAAATTATAGATCGATAGGGAGTGATTCTAAGATTAGTTTTACCACTAATTCATTTTATTTTCCCATTAGATAATAAAAAAAACTTTGACCCTTATTAGGTCAAAGCTTTTCTACAAAACGGAATAAAAATGTTATAAAATTCCCATTCCTTGTAGACAAGCTATTTATTGGTAGCTGGTAGAAACTTTCAAGCCATATTCTTGAATTTATACAAGGTCTATCTATTCTTTTTAAAAACAATAGGAGAATGATAACAAGATTAATTTATTATGTCAATAGTATAAATTGGAATAGAATTGTCTTGTAACAAATGCAAAATACTGAGAATTGAAAGCAAACCAACTCGGAAAAAGCCATAAAAAGTACCATTTCGGTCTTTTTTATGGCTTTGCTTCTTCTACTACTAAGGAGATGAATTTATCATTTTTGATACTATGATTCACTGTAACGATAACTGTTTTTTCCTTTCCACCCTCTTTTACAAGAAATTGAAAGGAATCTTGTTCTTCTTGCGGAGATATTTTTTTGCGTCCTAAATATTTATAATCAGTTACAGACTCTTCTGGATAATCTGCCTTTACTACAGCCATTGCAACAGACCCAAATTTCTTATAATCTAACTCTTGGACAGCTAAATGATGGGATGGAAACATAAATGCCATAACTAATACTGATATGGTAACAATAAGAACGGATAAAGATTTAGTCTTCATATTTACCTCCAATGTTTTTTCTTATTATGAATCTCCCAGCATTTTTTTATGTATCGCATCTATTTTTTTGGCTTCCTCAATCAGCGTTCTGGGAATGGTTTTATTTCTGGCCCATTCTTTAGAAAAGTTTGTCAAGGAAGGGTGGCGCTCATCTACCAATGGACATATTTCAATTGTATATGCGGGTAAATGATAGGTCGTAATAAACCAATCTGTAAATCCACCCCCTACGGCGTCTTTAGGTGGAACCCCAAGCTTGTACCCAGTTTCTTTTGCGAGAACTTCTGCAATCATCCGATCTCTGTCCTCATTCACTCCATTATTATATTGCCAAAAAATCTCCTGACCAGAAGAATGGTAAGCAACCGCAATCGTTGGTTTTATTTTTTCTGTTAACTCGACAATGGCTTGTACCTCTTTTGCTTCAAATGGAGCTTTCCCTTTATAATTTTTATAAAAAGGTTCTTTTTTGGAATCCTTTATATACTCCCATCCAGCAGGATATTGTCGATTTAGATCCACTCCTAGCCCATTACTTTTCCAACGCGTAAAATCATTTAGACCGCCATTCATCTTCTTTATTTTTCTTTTCGAGAAAAACGGAAATTTGTTGATTTTCCCCTGTTGAATGGTGACTCCATCTGGATTGATCATTGGTACAATCCAAATCGAATAGGAACCAAGAAAATTGTCTCCATTCTTTATTGTCCCTGCAATATCCTCTGCCATTTTCATCGTTAATAAAGAAGTAATCCATTCCCTTCCATGATGTGCACCTGACAAAAGGATACTTTTCTTTCCTGTCCCTATTTGAATCGCATAAATTTTTCGACCAAATTCTGATTTTCCAATCGCATGGACTTGGAGCTGTTTCTTATATTTACTTTTTAAAATCCAAACATCATCTTGAAAGTTTTCGTATGTATACACTTCACTCGTATCAACAACTGATTTCGCATAGGACTCCTTTGTATTTACACAAAGAAAGACTGAGATTGCAGTTAGAATAATAATAAGTCGCCTTTTCATAATAACCCCTTTTTTCTTTATATTGTGGATATATAGGAGTCCTTATTCATATTACGTTGAATTAATTCTCACATGAAACCACAAGAATTATACAGGTAAAAACAGAAAACCCTTTTAAATCAATATAGCCAACTTTTAGTGGGTAACATTCTTACCTTTATCCATATAATATAATCATCTCCTTCCCACATAAGGAGGCATAAAGATGAACAAAACAGATTATGATCGAGCCCTATACTATACTCATCGATCAGAGTGGGATAATCTTCTCATATTGATGGTAAGAACCCATGATAACTTTCTCTCAAAAAAAATTGAACAATTTCTGCATGCCTACAACTTTGAACATGATTATTCTGTCATAGAAAAACATTTATATTCCTTATTACGCTACATCGATCACGCCAACGATTTAGCCGAAGAAGAATGGATTCACACAACTACCATGTAATAGATAGAATCCCACCAAAAAACCACGACACTTCAGTCGTGGTTTGAGTTTGTCGACAAAAAGATATTGGCGAAGTAAGAATTACATTTTTATGTGTTGATTGGAGTGGAGGGGGTGAGACTCCTGTGGGATTAGCGAGACAGTCTGAGACCCTGCAGGCTGTAAGCAGACCGCGGCTCAGCGCGAGCCCCACGGAAAGCGAACCCCCGAAGCGGAAAGCAACATCCTAATAATTCAAAGAGATTAGTTTTACCTGTTCATTTCATATTACATCTATAATTGATTACTTCTTATATTCAATTCGGTATACGTCAAAGCGTCTATCTTTTAATTGGCGGACTGTTCCTCTTTGTCGTTGTCTTCTTAGTATTTCTAAATCTACATCTCCGATCATAACCATTTCTATATTTGGGTTTGTTTCCCCAACAATCCCATCTCGTGCAAATTCAAAATCAGATGGCGCGAAGATAGCCGATTGGGCATATTGAATATCCATATTTTCTGTTTGTGGTAAATTACCGACAGTCCCAGCAATCACCGTATAAACTTGGTTTTCTACAGCTCGAGCTTGCGCACAATACCGGACACGTAAATAACCTTGGCGATCTTCTGTACAAAACGGGGTAAAAATAATTTTCGCCCCCATATCGGTTGCAATCCGGGCTAGTTCTGGAAATTCAATATCATAGCAAATTTGAATCGCAATTTTCCCACAATCTGTATCAAAAACCCTGACGGCATCTCCTCGTCTTATCCCCCACCATTTCCGCTCATTAGGCGTTATATGTAATTTATATTGTTTCTCAATCGTGCCATCACGTCTAAAAAGATAGGCAATATTATAAATTTCTTCATCATCTTCTTTCACAAAATGAGAACCACCGATAATATTAATGTTATAGCGAATTGCTAAATTAGTGAAAAGCTCAATATACTGCTCTGTATATTCTGTTACCTTTCTAATAGCCGTACTTGGAACACGTTCATCCATAAACGACATTAATTGCGATGTAAGCAATTCAGGAAATACAACAAAATCTGATTCCCCATTGGATGCTACATCTGTATAATACTCTACCTGATTGGCAAAATCCTCAAAACTCTTTATCTGTCTCATCTTATATTGAACAACGCAAATCCGCACAGGATAACTGCTTTTGAAAAAACGTTTAGATTTTGGCATGTATTCTACATTGTTCCATTCCATAATCGTTGCATAGCTTTTCGATTGGGCATCATCTGGTAAGTAATTTGGATTAATCCGCATTAACGTAAAACCATTTAATAATTGAAAGGACAGTACTGGATCATATATTTTATGATGAAGTACTTCTTGAACATATTCTCTTGCTGTCATTTGGTCTTCATATTTATAATAATTCGGTATTCTACCGCCAATGATAATACTTTGTAAATTCAGCTGACGCACTAACTCTTTTCTCGCTTCATAAAGACGGTGTCCTATTTTCATTCTTCGGTATTCTGGATCTACCATTACCTCAATTCCATAAAGATTATAGCCATGGGGATTATGATTTGTGATATATCCGCCATCTGTCACTTCATCCCATGTATGGCGGGCATCATATTCGTCAAAATTTATAATCAAGCTAGAGCATGATCCAATAATTTCCCCATCATATTCTGCAACAAATTGTCCTTCTTGAAAAATCTCAATATGGCTTCTTAATTGATCCTTTGTCCACGGATCCATGCCTGGAAAGCACTCCGCTTGAAGCTTCATGATTTTATCAATATCCTGAAATTCTGTGTTTCGGATAATGAGTTTTTTCTCAAATTTCGATAAATCCAATTTTGGCATACTATTTTACTCCCTTATGTATGATCTTCTTAATCCATACTCTACATTTTATTTACTATTTTTACATTTCCCCATTTTTTTCAGATATAATCTCTCTCCTTTTGGAATTCTAGTTTGTTTACATCAATTCCGATTACCTTTATACTTTTTTTATAGTGAAAATATTTCTATCAATTTTAGGAATCAATAAACACAATAAAGGAGAATCTTATGGAGGAAAAAACAAAGCAAAAGGATTCACGGGAGAACATTTTATATTTGGCATGGATTGCAGCTGTCCTCAGCATGTTTGGCAGTCTCTACTTTTCCGAAATTAGAGAATTTGTTCCATGTACTTTGTGTTGGTATCAGCGTATTTTAATGTACCCGTTTGTGATTATTTTAGGAATTGCGGTAATTCGAAAAGATTACAAAATCAGCTTTTATACCATGATTCTTTCTGGGATTGGCGCATGTGTTTCCATTTATCACTATTCCATCCAAAAGTTAGCTAGCATCTTTGAATCGTCATCAGCCTGCGGACCAGTTTCTTGCACAGGTGAGTACATAAATTGGTTAGGTTTTATCACGATCCCCTTTATGGCGCTAATTGGATTTATCATTATCTTTACTTGCAGCCTTATTATTTGGAAAAAAACAAAGGAGATGAATGAATGAAAAAAGTCCTGTTTTTCCTTGTCTTTATTATTATTTTATTTGCTGGGGTAGCTTTTTTATCTCATATGAAAAAAGAAAAAGCTGTGGAAGGCAATATCTATAAGAAAGCAGATCTGGAGCCAGCTACAGTTGAATTATTAGAGAATCCTAATTACCAAAATATCATCCTTCCTGATGAACTCGAGGAAAAATTAAAAAACGAGGAAGATGTGACCGTCTATTTCTTTAGTTCAGAATGTCAATATTGTTTAAAAACTACTCCTGAATTAATGCCACTTGCAAAAGAATTAAATGTATCGATTGATCAATATAATTTATTGGAATTTGAGGAAGGCTGGGATAAATACAATATCGAGTCAACTCCTACTATTGTCCAATACAAAAATGGAAAAGAAGTAAGCAGAATTAATGGCTACAAAGAACCTGCAGTCTTTAAACAGTGGCTCGAAGAATACAGTGTGAAAAAATAAGGGTGCTAAAAAATTTTGTATAAAAAAGGCCATCGTCTTTCTATTGACTGCGATGGCCTTTTTCCTTTCCTAAAGAATAAGCAAAAGGAAGTTAGAAAAAATTAAAGTAAGTATGAATTATTTGCCTCTGCATACATACTAAAATTCACTTGATTGCAGGAATCCCCGTTACTGCTTGATCTAAAATTATCTAAATGGAAGGGAAAGAATATATCCAATTCCTCGAGAATGTGGACATTTTTTGCAAAAACTTGTTTATATTTGTGCTTATTCTCTGGATCCTCCAATATGTTCACAAGGGTTTGAAGACTGGCAATTACTTGATAAGATGTTTTTAATGTGCTTAATAACTGCGCTTTTTCTGGAGTAATAGCTAAAACCTTTAATCGTTCGAATTGATTAATTTCCTCATCTGAAAAGTAAAAAGGAAATACCTTCGAATAAAAGGTCTGAATCAACTCATTAATTCTTTCCTCTTGTGTTGGTGTTGATGCAAATACGACTTTCATGAAATGAAACACCCTCTTTATTTCTTATAAATTTACTCAACCTAACTGTTACCCATAGTCTAACATATCCCCAAAAACCATTTCTGTGGTAATTAAAACCATGATATGATAACTAAGTTATATTTAAGACACTTTTATCATTCATTCGTATAAAAAACAAAGGAGATTTTATGTATGATATATGAAAGAAAAGGAGACTGGCTACTGCTTAAAATCCCTGTGCAATGGGAAGGATTATCAATCGAGGAGTTCTTTTCACAGGTTTTACTTGCTTCAAAAAAGCAAATTCATCTATTTAAAATGGAGAAAAAAGTTCAATTAAATAACCAAAATGTTCCATGGAATTCCATGCTTAAGCAGGAAGATATTTTAAAAATTAATCTCTTTCAGCAGCAGCCTAACAACATTATCCCAATTTATATGGATCTTTCTATTCTTTATGAAGATGATTTCCTTTTAGTCGTAAACAAACCTGATTCCATCGATACCCATCCTCATTCTCCCGAAGATACTTCTTCCTTATTAAATGGTGTGGCCTATCATCTATTATTAAGTGGAGAAGAAAGACAATTAAAGCATATCCACAGATTGGATCGGGATACTACCGGGTGTATTCTTTTTGCCAAACACGATTTAGTCGCTAACATGCTTGATTATCTATTAAGAGAAAGAAAAATTAAAAGAACGTATATCGCTCTTATTGAGGGTTTTTTAGCACAGAAAAAAGGAACGATTAATAAGCCAATTGGGAAAGATCGACATCATAGCAGCCGTCGAAGAATTTCAGAAACAGGCCAACAGGCAATCACCCATTTTAAACGAATCAAGCGGCTGCCGTCTGAAGATTTAACCCTTATCTCTTGCACTTTAGACACGGGCAGAACACATCAGATTAGAGTCCATTTAAGCTCCATTAAGCATCCCCTTGCCGGAGACAAACTTTATGGCGGGAAACCAATGTTCCATCGACAAGCACTTCACGCGGCGAAAATTCAATTCACCCACCCTATCTCGCAGGAACAAATTACAGTCTTTGCTCCGCCATTAGACAATCCGCCGATATTCCCTAATGAAGATTGGGAAGAATTGCTAAGTTAAAGGGCATGTTTTCAACAAAAAAAAAGGAAATGGCTTAAGAAAGCTCATTTCCTTTTTTCTCTATACTTTATGTTGTTTTACGCATACCACGCATAATCAGGCTTAGAATAAATACTAAAACGACTGCACCGATAATGCTCGGAATAATGGCGAAATCAGCAATGGATGGACCCCAATCTCCTAAAATTAATGATCCTAACCAAGCTCCAACAAAACCGGCAATAATATTACCAATAACTCCACCAGGAATATCTTTACCAGTAATTAATCCTGCTAACCATCCTATAATACCACCTATTATTAATGACCATAAAAATCCCATATTTAACACTCCTTTTTCTTATAGTGTTGATATTTTTCAATGAGATAGTGAAAAACATGCTGCAGCAATGATTTTTCCGTACGGTTTATTTTCACTATCTGCTTGTACTTATATTTACCACCCTTTGAGTCTTTTAAACATAACTATTACATTCATTGTTTTAAGAAGATTCATTTAAGTGCTTCCTAACAAAAAATCTACGCCTAATTAATTAGGCGCAGACCTTTTGTTTGTTCCGTTTTATAGTCTTTAAATTTAATTAAAATAATAATTCATCTGGATTACTGCCAAGTCTTTCATTCATATTTAAGCGATCGATTTGATCCATTTCCACTAAGCTTAGTTGAAAATCAAATATCTCTGCATTTTCTTTGATTCTTTCTGGATGAACAGACTTAGGAATTATAATATTTCCATGTTGCAGATGCCAGCGTAAAATAACTTGAACAGGGGTTTTCTCATGCTTTTTCGCAATATAATTAAGTGTCGGTTCATTTACTAACCGACCTTTGGCAATCGGCGACCATGCTTCCACTTTGATATCTTTTTTCTTGCAATATTCTCTTACGCTCTCTTGGGAAAGCCTTGGATGTAATTCAATCTGGTTAACAGTTGGCTTCTCATTTGCATTTGCAAGTAAATGTTCTAAATGATGTTCATGAAAATTACTTACACCAATAGCTCTAACTAATCCTTCTTTATATAATTTCTCAAGTGCTTTCCATGTTTCCACATATTTATCTTTTCCTGGCCAATGAATTAAATATAAATCTAGGTAGTCTAAGTCTAATTTTTTCAAACTCGTTTCAAATGCTCTTAAAGTGGAATCATATCCTTGATCATCATTCCATACTTTAGTAGTAACAAATAACTCATCTCTTTGGATAGCGCTTTCTTTTATCGCTCTGCCTACTCCTTCTTCATTCTTATAAATGGCAGCAGTATCAATAGAACGATAACCAAGATCCAAAGCAGTTTTTACTGTTTGGAATACGGTGTCTCCCTCTTCTACTTTAAAGACACCAATCCCTAATTGTGGTATTTCTACTCCATTATGTAGCGTCACTTTCTGTTCGATGCTATTGACCAAACAAAACACCTCCAAAAATCAGAATTATCCATATAATAACACTTATTTGAATACTTCTCTATAAATATGAATTATTCCTTTTAAAAAATTGCCTGCTTCCTAATATATTTTTATTTTAAAATATATAGAACGATTTTCTCCCACCACTTCCATGGCACAATATGCTTGAAAAAGATTGTACCTTTTGTTCCTTTTCCAACTACATAACGTAATCTTGGATGTTTTTTCTTTGCAATAGAAACTACCTTTTCAGCTACCAACCTTGGATCTCCATTTTTTTTGCTGCTATTATGTAAATATGTATCGAGCTGTTTCATATACGAATAATAAGGTGAAGAAGACAAGGTAGATTTTTCAGCAATTTGCTTCCCTGTTGTCCAAATATTTGTTTGAAAAGAACCAGGCTCTACTAGAACGACTGGAATAGAAAATGGAGCTAACTCCAATCTTAAGGCCTCACTCCATCCTTCTAGTGCAAATTTAGAGGAAACATATGGGGATAAGCCTGGAAATCCAATTTCGCCACTTATGCTGCTTATATTAATAATCATTCCTCTCCGCTGCTTTCTCATAAACGGAAGAACACATTGCGTTACACGAATCGCTCCAAAAAAATTCGTATCCAGCTGACGTTGATATTCTTCGATTGATATCTCCTCTGAAAAACCGGCTCCTGCATAGCCGGCATTATTTATCAGTAAGTCAATCTGGCCTATTCTCTGTACATATAAACTTAAGTTTTCTACTGATTGCTCAGAAGTAATATCTAAAGAAACTATGTCTATATTAGAGATTATCCCCATTTTTGTTGCTTCTTCTACCAACTGCCTACTTTTATTCCTATCTCTCATCGATGCTATAACTGTATAGTTCGCTTTTGCAAATTCTATTGTCATCCATTTCCCAAATCCACTATTTGCTCCTGTTATGAGGACTACTTTTTTCTCCACTTTTTCCCCTTTTCCTGCCACATATTCTCATCTTCACATGGACATTATATTGACTGTTGTTCTTATTAACGCTTCTTTTCTATATTAAAACTTTTTGATTCACAGAGTGGATTGGACTTGATCTTCCCCTCCTAATAAGGAATCTCCTTTCTTCTCGATAATCGTATTATTAGTTCCTGTAATGTCCATTGTAATATATAGAACTTGTTTATGGGATTCTGTTCTCTTCCTATAAGCCATATCTTTCTCGAATAATAATAATTTCATCATTAACAGTGGCTCTCCTTCTTATTTGGACATTTTGCTATTACTTTATTATATATAGAATTGGACACAATATTAGGATAGAGCTATGAAAAAGCACTCAATTTCCTGGAGAAAATTATTAAATTAATGAAAATATTGTAAAAAAGTAATGTAGTTTTCTTAAAAGTTTGTAAACCAAATATTAAGTTTTTGTAAATTTCTTTTCAAAATACTATGCTATTCGACAACTTTCCTATAAAATATGTAAGGCTTAGTCATAATTTGTTATATATTAATGGAGGTAACCATAATGGTTTTTAAAAAACAAGATAAGTTTGCTGTTATGTTAAAAAATATCGCTTCAAATTTAAAAGAAGGAGCAGACTTTTTTGCTGACTATAAGCTAACAAATGTTAGCGATTTAAAAACTTTTTCTGAAACAATGAAGGAAATTGAAACAAAAGGTGATACATATGTTCATGAAGTTATCACAGAATTAAATAAAGCCTTTATTACGCCGATTGAAAGAGAAGACATTCTAGCTCTTACAATGAGTATGGATGATGTTTTAGATGGTCTTGAGAGTACTTCTGCACTTTTCGAAATGTACAATATCATTAGTGCAGATGAATATATGCTGCGTTTTGTGGAAGAAATCAAAAACTGTGCAGTAGAAATTGATAAAGCAGTAGATTTACTTACAACTAAAAAATTACCTAAAATTAGAGAATATGCAATTAGAATTAAAGATCACGAATCAAAATGTGATGGCATTTTACGACAATCGATTAAAAACCTTTTCTCTGTAGAAAAAGATCCGATTCGTATTATCCAATATAAAGAAGTGTATGAAAATCTTGAGGATATCGCTGATTACTGTCAAAGTGTTGCCAACACACTTGAAAGTATCATTATGAAGAACGCATAAGGAGTCTTTTTCCAATGAATACATTATTAATACTTACAATTTTAATCGTTGTCTTTGCCTTAGCATTTGATTTTATTAATGGCTTTCATGATACAGCCAATTCCATTGCTACTGCAGTATCAACAAAAGCACTAAAACCAAAGCACGCCATTATTATGGCAGCATGTATGAACTTTATTGGTGCGATGACCTTTACTGGTGTGGCAAAGACAATTACAAAAGGAATCGTAGATCCTTTTCAATTAACAAATGGTTCTCTCGTTATCCTTGCAGCATTGATTTCTGCTATCATCTGGAATTTAGTTACTTGGTATTTTGGAATACCGAGTAGTTCTTCCCATGCAATTATTGGATCAATCGCTGGAGCAGCAATTGCTTCTTCTGGTTTCTCCTCCCTTAATTATACTGGGTTTATTAAAATCATTGAGGCATTGATTCTTTCGCCTATCATCGCCTTTATTGTTGGTTTTACTATTTACTCCATTTTTAAATTCTTTTTTAGGGATTTAAATTTAACAAAAACAAATAGACGTTTTCGCTATTTCCAAATATTCACAGCAGCATTGCAGTCTTATACACATGGTACAAATGATGCTCAAAAAGCCATGGGGATTATTACGATGGCTTTATTAGCTAATAATTATGTTTCAACTGGTGAGGTGCCATTTTGGGTACAATTTGCCTGTGCTACTGCAATGGGACTAGGGACTTCTGTAGGTGGCTGGAGAATTATCAAAACCGTTGGTGGAAATATTATGAAAATTCGACCAGTAAATGGGGTAGCAGCTGATTTATCAGGAGCAATGATCATTTTCGGATCGACCTTAATTCACCTTCCAGTTAGTACAACCCATGTTATCTCTTCTTCTATTCTCGGTGTTGGTTCTGCGCATCGCTTAAAAGGAGTTAAATGGGGAACAGCACAACGAATGATTATTACATGGGTTATTACATTGCCAATTTCAGCAAGTATCGCTGCAATTTGTTACTATATCCTGCATTTCTTTTTTTAAGTAAAAAATTATCATATACGGCTTAATAAATGGCCATAAGAAACATCTTCACCTAATTGGGTAAAGATGTTTTTCTTATTTAAAGCGACCCTTTAAAAGTTAAAAAGTGCTGGAAGAGAACTGATATCTAAGAAAAAAAAGCCACTTTTAGTTACTTTAAATAGTTCGTAGCTTTTTGTGTGTATTTTATGATGAGCTTGTGCACATTCTTTGATTGAACACCTTTTTTTCTTGCAGCCGAGCAGTTTTTGGCTTTCATTCTCTTTATGAACACCACTTTTTCTTACAGCCGAGCTCTTTCTGGCTTTCATTCTCTTTATGAACACCACTTTTTCTTACAGCCGAGCTCTTTCTGGCTTTCATTCCCTTTATGAACACCTTTTTTTCTTGCAGCCGAGCAGTTTTTGGCTTTCATTCCCTCTATGAACACCACTTTTTCTTGCAGCCGAGCTCTTTCTGGCTTTCATTCCCTTTATGAACACCACTTTTTCTTACAGCCGAGCAGTTTTTGGCTTTCATTCCCTTTATGAACACCACTTTTTCTTGCAGCCGAGCTCTTTCTGGCTTTCATTCTCTTTATGAACACCACTTTTTCTTGCAGCCAAGCTCTTTCTGGCTCTCATTCCCTCTATGAACACCACTTTTTCTTGCAGCCGAGCTCTTTCTGGCTTTCATTCCCTTTATGAACACCACTTTTTCTTGCAGCCAAGCTCTTTTTGGCTTTCATTCCCTCTATGAACACCACTTTTTCTTGCAGCCGAGCTCTTTCTGGCTTTCATTCCCTTTATGAACACCACTTTTTCTTGCAGCCGAGCAGTTTTTGGCTTTCATTCCCTCTATGAACACCACTTTTTCTTACAGCCGAGCAGTTTTTGGCTTTCATTCCCTCTATGAACACCACTTTTTCTTACAGCCGAGCTCTTTCTGGCTTTCATTCCCTTTATGAACACCACTTTTTCTTGCAGCCGAGCAGTTTTTGGCTTTCATTCCCTCTATGAACACCACTTTTTCTTACAGCCGAGCTCTTTCTGGCTTTCATTCTCTTTATGAACACCTTTTTTTCTTGCAGCCGAGCAGTTTTTGGCTTTCATTCCCTCTATGAACACCTTTTTTTCTTGCAGCCGAGCTCTTTCTGGCTTTCATTCCCTTTATGAACACCACTTTTTCTTGCAGCCGAGCTCTTTCTGGCTTTCATTCCCTTTATGAACACCTTTTTTCTTGCAGCAAATAAATGCTCGCAATCTTCTGTTATTTTATTTCGCTAAATCACCAGTTTATAGAATTTAATAGCAAAAGTAGTACTTTTTCCTATCTTACTTCTAACTTCCATATTCCCAATTGCTCGATCAATTTTCATCCTGCTTGTCCGATTAAGTTCTTCTATGTTCGCGTTTTTAAACATATGTATAAGATGAGTGGACAAGGAATAGATAGGATGATGTTTAGTGATAGAAAAAATAGCGGCGATATTTGTAGGGAGCTTATTAATAGGCATTGGGGTAAATAGATTTTTAGTCCCTCATCATCTGTTAGATGGGGGTATAATTGGAATCGGCCTTATTCTTCACTATCACTACGAGATTCCCACAGGTCTGTCTATGATTCTTTTAAGCATTCCATTATATATTGTGGTGTGGTTTTATAATAGAAAATACTTTATTTATGGCATAATTGGCTTCCTTGCTTCCTCCATCTCTATTGATTTCCTATCTTTTTTACGTGATTTATTTTCACTGAAGCTTGTATTAAGTGCCATTTTAGGTGGAGTGATTATCGGCATAGGGATTGGCGTAATGCTTCGATTTGAGACCAGCACTGGAGGGACTGATCTCCTTGCCCAAGTCCTATCAAAGATCCTTTCTATTCAGGTAGGCTTCATCATTTTTCTAATAGATGGGATCGTTTTAGCCAGCGGCTACAAAATAGTTGGGCCGACAACTTTTTTAGCTTCTTTCTTAACTATTTTCTGTGTGGCTGTGTTTACAACTTTATTATCTAAAAACTCCCCTATAAAATAAGGAGAGGTAGCTATTACCTCTCCTTCCACTTGCCTTTAAAAGCGACTCTTTCACTCTTTATCTTGTTCTGGTACTAATACTTGGCCCACTTTCCCCATCTTTAATAAGGTTTGCATAATGGTTTTAGAAAGTTGGCTAGTTTGATATGGTTTTACGAGATAATCCAGCGCTCCTAATGATAATCCCTTTTCTTTCTCATCTAATGCAGATGATACGATAACCGGAATATTTCTGAGTTTTTCTGATTTTTTGATATGATTCAAGATGTTCCAACCATCAAAATTTTCATCTTCAAGCATGATATCAAGCACCAATGCATCTGGCGGATTCTTTTCTAGCATTCGAATTGCCTCTTGACCATTTTTATAATACACGACTTGGAAGCCGTTATCTTGCAATTCATGAACGATTAATTCCCCCAAGCTAATATCATCTTCTATGACCATGATCGAGTAAGTATGCTTATTTTCTTTAGATGCTTCATCTGAAGTCTCCATTTTATGGACAAGGGGAAAAATAAGTATAAACGTACTTCCCTTCCCATAATCTGATTCTACTACCACTTGGCCATCATGGGCATTCATAATTTCTTGAACAATAGAAAGTCCAAGGCCAGTACCACCAATCTTTCTTCGGTCCGTATTATCGACTCGATAAAACTTCGTAAATAATTTATTGATCTCTGCTTCTGGGATTCCTAAGCCTTCATCTTTAAAAGATACTCGCAGCTGATTATTCTCTTTATAGACATTAATCTCTATTGTCCCTCCATCAGGGGAATACTTAATAGCATTACTTAAAAGATTCGTCAGCACTTGTTCAATCTTCGCTTTATCACCAATAATCATGGTTTCCTCTATCAATTGGTTTATTTCGATTCGATGGGAACTAGTATTAATAGATAGCTTTTCCTTGACTCTCTCTACTATTGGCATTAGATCAATGTATTTCTTCTCATAGGTTTGCTTTCCTGCTTCCATTCGTTGAATGTCTAAGAAATCATTTATTAAGGAAGTGAGCCTCTTCGCTTCACCATATATCGTTTGTAAGTATTTCCTCTGCTTATCCACTTTTAACTCTCGATTAATCATTAATTCTGTAAATCCAAGGATGCTTGCTAACGGTGTTCGCAGCTCATGACTTACTGTGCTTACGAACTCAGACTTCATTCTATCCACTTCATATTCTTTTGTTATATCCCTATAAACAAGGATTGTTCCGAACTTAGTGTTTCCTCTAAAAAGTTCCTCCGCATAAATATTAACTACTCGTCCATCTTTCATGAAAGCACTATAAGAATCCGTCTGTTTTTCCTTAATGGATGCTTCTATATACTGGAGCAATCCTTCCTCATCCATAAAATGAGCTGTTAATGGATGCTTCCATTCATCCCATCCACAGCCAGGATAAAATATTGCTTCCTTCGTGTCCCCAATCATTTCTTCAAGCTTTTCATTCACAAATATTATTTCACCTATTCCACATACTACCTGGATACCCTCTTGAATGGTATTTAAGATATCGTAGTTTAATACACGATCATTTTCTGTTTGCTCAAATAATTCAATTTTATCTAAAGAAATACTAATTTGTTTTGCCAACGCAATAAATTCTTCCTTATCAAACACCGAGAAAGGATCACTAAAACGACTCAGCATCATTACCGCAGCAATTTCATCCTCCGAATTATAGACAGGAATATACAGATCATGTGTAAATCCTTTTTCAAGGTGATAGCCTTTTTCAGCCAATACCATTTCTCTTGTAATAATAAATGGGTCTTTCTCCTTTTTTAGTCGATCAAGCACTCCTTGCCATACATAATTTTTAAATTGCTCTGCTCCTTCTTCGACAATTCCGTAGGATGCATATGCTTGATCCTTTAATAGTAAGATAATTCCTCTGTCTGCCTGTAGAATTGCTGCTAGATGGGTAATAATACTCTCTAACACTTCATTTTTATCTAATGAATTCGAAATACTATTAATTAATTTATTTCTTCGCTTTAATGATTCCCTATTTGCTCTAACTGTCTCTAAGACCTCTTCTAATTCTATTTGTTGTGCATGAAGTTCATCCTGCTGTGCAAGTAATTCCTCATTTTGCGCCAATAAGTTTTGTTCTTTATCTTGAACACTTTGATACATTTGATAAAAAGCAACAGAAAGTTTCCCTATCTCATCAGCTCGCTTCGTGTCTACCTTTATCTGTGCATCATTTCCTTTCGCAATTTCATTTGCCGCAACTGATAAATCGGCTAACGGTTTGCCAATTTTGTTAAATCCAGCCCGTCCTATAAAATAAATAACCATCATAATGAAAATAATATAAACAAGAAAACAGATTTGAAAAATGATGATATTTTTATTGAGTTCATTTACCTTATCATTCAGCTCATTTGTCATCGAGTGTAAATAGTTATTTAACGAACCCTTTATATGATTTATTCGATCTGTTCCCCCATCATCTGAGATTTTTACCACTTTGTCGACTTCTCCTTCATCAAAGTAGTTTAGTGCTTTGGGGAGAATATCTTGAAAATAATAAGAATGAAAATTCACTAATTCTTCTACTAACACTGCATCTTCATCTGTTGTAGCAATAGCTTTTAGCCGTTGAATCAGTTTATTAGTCTTAGCATCCATTTTTAAAGCGGATGATCGCATCTCAGGATTATTAAACGCGAAGTATCCTCTTGCTTCTGAAAGAGCAGTTTCTAGCTTATCTTGTAACTCTCTAGTGATGGATATTTTTTCAAGGATCACTTCTCTTTCTTCTGCATAGCGATTATTCAATTGCTTTTGACTAAGTGCAAGAAAGGCACAGCCAATAAGGAAAAGCAAACTGAAAAAAAACAGTAAAGCTACAAACTGTCTTGATATGCTTTTACCAAAATAATCTTTAATCTTCATTCAATATTTCTCCCACTGTGTCTAATAAAGCAAGCGGACTAAATGGCTTTGCCATAAAGTAATCTGCTCCTGCTCCCTTAATTTCATGTTGCTCACTCGCTTGGCTTTTGGCAGAGAGCATCATAATTTTAAGATGCTCTCTCTCTTTATCTGCTCTTACTTTTTCAATGACTTCTAAGCCTGTAATAATTGGCATCATATAATCAAGGATCAGTAAATCATATTGGTTCTCATGAATTAACTGCAATGCCTCTTCCCCATCTTGCGCTTCATCAACAATATACTCATCTTCCAATGTATCAACTATTAACATTCTTAATACTTCTTCATCTTCTGCTAATAAAATTCTTTTCACCTTTTAATCCCCCAAATTTATTTCTGAAAAGGCATCCTTTAAGAGGTAATATGAAGCCCTTAGGCGTTCATGGTAAGCTGGCATCTCCCATTCCTCCCACGTATACCATTTAGTATCAGCAGCTAGGATTTCATTATATCTATTAAGCTTGGGAAAGGAAGATATTATTTCCTTCTCTCTTTCCATTACTGCTGCGATTTGGATTCCCTTAGCCTGTACACTTTCCTCTAATCCCTTTTGCCACAAATCAGCCATTATCTCCTTCCGGCTTGGATCTTTAATATTCAATAAGGCCCAAGGTATCCGGACTTCAATCGTTTTTTTATCCTTGCTCACGCTTATATCGGTTAAGCTATTAAATTCTTTACTAGCAGGATTTCCATTGCCAAACAGAAGTTGTCCAGTTATATAAGATTGAAATGGTATTTTAGTATCTGGTAGCTCTAATTCCTTATTTAAGGTCAGCCGAATAGGATGAAATACTCCATTATCCTTTTTCTTTGCATAAGCTTCTTCCCTGATCATATGCAAGATAGATCCATAATGATAATGGAAAGAATCATAATAACTATCCACTAATATTTGCGAATTGTGTTCATTCGCTATTTTGACAAGAAAGTCAGCGCCAAATGTTGATTTAATTGTTTCGTTTTTAAGTGAAATCGTTTGTTGGCCTTGCTTCTCAATTGTATTTAACAATAGATAGGTTGTATCTGTTTGTAAGTCTATTGGCTGTTGATAATCAATTCTTAAATTGACCTGCTGTTCATCACTAGTTACATAAATAGATTTTATTCCCTTTTGTGTCATTCTATCTTCATATAAAGGAGAAATGCCGAGTTTTTCCCAGTCCTTTTTCTTTCCATCTATATAAATGGGTGACTCATATTTTCCAGGATCAAAGCTAAGTAAGCCAAAATGCTGTTCATTTGTTTGCAGATTGGACCAATATGGTCTTCTATCAGGATTATCATAATCCATCGTATTCCATGTTCGCTTGAACCATTCATCCTGCCAAGCAAATAGTAGCCCACCTGCATAATTTTCATCGACAATCATTTGAAACATTTCTTTATCGAAATTTCCTTGTTCTTGTTCAGAAAGAAATCCTTGTGTCATTCCATTTACATTCTCATGCGTTTTTCCTCTCGCTGCAGGTACACCAAATTCAGCAATTAGAACTGGCATATCATGCGCTTCTCTTAACTCCTGTAAATAAGCTCCATAATTACTTTGCTTCCCTTGTTTATTTATATAGCTTTTATACGCAGGCTCATAGTTTAAGAAATCTGGATAATACGGATAGACATGGTAGGAAGCAAGGAATCCTGCATGAAAATTCTCTGTTGTCTTTATATGATTGGGATTTACGATAGCCATATCTTCTTTTGGATTCGGCTCATAACGATGTTTAAGCAAGTCCGTTGTTACCCAATTGGTAAAGCTCATTGTATGCTGCCAGTCATATTTATCAACCTCATATTTCACCGTTTCATCCATCTTCTGCGCAAGCCAACTTTCAAAAGGAGAAGCATCTTTTGTTTCAAAGTAAGTGCCATCATAAGAAGCTATGCGTTTATGTTTCTCGTTTGTATTCTTTACTACCTCTGGATCCCATTCGATTCCGATCATAATGCCCAATACATATTTGGATATATCATATGTATACTCACCGGAAGCATGGCCAGGGGCAGCAGCTATAGATGCATTCCCATGAATGATATCTATCATATTCTTCAACTCTCGATCAAAATCATTATCCACTTCCTTCGCGTAAGCATCCTGTTTGTCTAGGAGAGTCTCTTCATTAATCCATGCACCATGAAAAAGATATAAAGGCTCCTCTGCCAACTGATTATACTCATACAATGCTTGATAGAAAGCGGGTGGATGCAAGGTATACACCCTAATTGCATTGGCATGCAAGGCGCCAATATCTTTAAACCAGCGAAAATACTCATCCTTCGTTATCGCCGTTTCTCCTGGAAAACTTCCTGGCTTTGCAATCCCCATATTAACTCCTTTAACAAGGAGATTTGTCCACTTATTATCTTTTAACACTTGAATATACGTATCATCTGTTTTCGTATTTATCTTCAAATGATTCACAGTTGTTATTTCCGCATTCGTACTAGCATGATCTTCGGCATGTAAACCGTTCTTTAAAATCCCTTTCATAATAGGTACATAACTGTTCCAATAAAAGGAGTGGCGATAAGTAATAGAACTTTTCCACATATCTAACCCGACTGTTTTATAAATAGCTGGTACCTCTGCTTCATCTGCATAGTCACCCGCAAAATAATAAGATGTGTATTGTTTATTCTTGTATTGAATGACTGCTGGAAACTGCCTAGGTAAGCCATATTCTGATAAGACTGCTTTCCCTTTTTTATTTACTGGGAGTGTATATGTAGCAAGAATATCAGTTTTATCCTTTGCAGCAACAATATCAAACCAATAACCATAATTCGATATAATAGGTTGATTGAACAAACCCTTTCCTTTATCGGTAGTCGAAAATTGAACCGCTCCGCTATTAAGTTCTTGATCTGACAATACAATGAGATGATCATCGCTATTAATCAAGATTAACCCTGATCCTTTAAATGACCACTTGTCATCATAGATGCGCTCATATCTTTCTTTGACCCATATAGGAATTTCCTCACTTTCCATGTCAGAAAAATATCTGCCAATCCAGCCACTCCATGAAAGTTGGAGAAGATTTGTTATTTTTTCACGAGCTTGATCACTAGTTGGATCTGCAAAGGTATTAAATTCAGCAATCAATGTTTTATTGGTGTTTTGAAGCAAAGCTGACTCTACCCTTTCAACATCTTCTAACGCTAATCCGCCTTCCATATGCTTCGAATTTATTCTGGAAGCATCTTTCTTATCGATTCCATATTGATCTGTCATATATATCACATCATAGGAAGATAAATCTTTTGGCAAATGGGTTAATTGCTTGTGTTTTTCCTTTAGGGGATTAAATCCGACATAATCACGTTGTTTGCTATAAGGAGCATGGTTAGTTTTCACATATTTTTGATTATTCAAGACCCATATCAATCCCGCATGTTCCCGATAGGAGGAATCCGACACTGTTTTATCCATAATTAAGACATTTAATTCCTTTGAATGCTTTAACTGCCAAAGCCAAAAAGGACTTGTTAAAAGTCCTACAACAAAGAGAATAAGTAAAAAGAAAATAATCGATTTATTCCATTTCATTCGGATACTCCTTTACGGCTCATTTCCCCCCAACTCTTATCTCTTCTTATTAATTGCCAAATGCCCTCGCATCGCCAAAAAACAGTTAACGGGCGGTACCAAAAAGATTCTGTCAACGAATAGAAGAACAATGAAATGATATGGGAAACCTTCGGATATTTTCGTAAACTCCATTCTTCTAATAACACTGCTGCCATTGAAAAAATAGAGCCATAAATACAGGAAAGTAATAGAATTAAGATAGCAAATTCTAAATATACGCCTCCAAAAAACAAGGCAATAATCGTATAAACATATCCTAAAAATTCAATGATGGGGCCAAAAAACTCAATTAGCCAGAAGTATGGAAAAGATATGAGCCCGATATTTCCATATTTCGGGTTAAGCGTTAGCTTTCTATGATTCCAAAGACTTTCATATAATCCACGATGCCACCTTCTTCTCTGTCTTCTTAAATATTTTATTTCTTCCGGAACTTCTGTCCAGCAGACTGGGTCTGGCACATAAACAATTTTCTTTTTTTCCTTTGTCTCTTTTAATAAACGATGGATTCGTACAACGAGTTCCATATCTTCGCCGACTGTATTTGTTTGATAGCCTCCAGCCTTTAGGACCCATTTTTTTGAAAAAACACCAAAAGCTCCAGAAATAATTAATAATAAATTATGTCTACTTAATCCAATTCTCCCCATCAAAAAAGCTCTTAAGTATTCGATTATTTGCATAATAACCAAGGGATGGCGAGACAATCCTATCTCGAGGACTTGTCCGTTCTTAATCTTACATCCATTAGCAATGCGTATACTTCCACTTGATGCTATCACTTCTTCATCACTATCCATAATAGGCTTCATTACCTTTAAAAAAGCATCTCTTTCTAAGACTGAATCTCCATCTAATGAACAAATATAAGGAAAATGAGAAAAGTTCAGTCCTGCATTTAAAGCATCTGCTTTTCCGCCATTTTCTTTATCGATTAAATATAATTTTGGCAGCAGCTTTGATTGGTAAATGCCTTTAATAGGCTTTGTCGTAAGTTGTTTCCTGACAACCTTTTCTATATGAACCATCTCATACTGTTCCATCATTTTCTGCAGTGTTTGGTCTATTGATCCATCATTGACAACAATAATTTCGAATTGAGGATAATTAATGCTCAACAAGGACCGTACACTTGGAATGATTCCAGCTTCTTCATTATAAGCTGGAACAATGATAGATACAGGTTTCGTATACCATTCATTTGAAACATCATCAAATGTATCTTCTCTATTTAATTTATATTCCTTTCGAAGCTGAAGCATGGAAATGAAAAGAATAACAGTATAAAACAATATAATGATTATCATATAAACAGCAATAAACGAGGCAAAGATTTGTACAGCAATTGACCACCATTGATAAACCATGCTAATAAACTCCTTTATTTAACCATTCCCTGGCCATATCCTGAGCAAACTTATCCTCTGATTCGTTAATGACTTCTAATAAAATCTCTCTGCCTTTTTTAAAGCTTAGGATGGATTCAGCTGCTTGAGATCGCACCCACCAAGAAGAATCATGAAGAAGCTTTACTAACAAAGGAATATATTTATCGAGGCTACTTCTAGATCCTAATAGTTTGGCAACCATCATTCTTTCCTGCCAAACTTCAGACTCTGCCAAGAGAACGTAATCTTCCATATTTCTCACATAGCCTATTGCAGCTATTGCCTTCAAAGCCCTTAATCTAATCTCTTCCTCATACTTTGCGAAAACATCCTCTAAAAACTGAATGTACTCTACCTTCTTTTTCATGCTTATTACGTCTAAAGTTGCTAATTGTAACGCTTCTCGACAATAATAAAAAGGTTGAATAAGTTTCCTAAAACTCTCAGGCTTTAATCGGAGCAGTATACTACGGTAATTCTTTTCCGTAAGCTCTTCATCCTTATTTATAAGGCTCCAAATGTTATCATATTGAAAGGCTGCTAAAATCCGATAGATTTGGATTTTCTCTTCTTTATGACAATTTCTTTTAGATAATCGACTAATCACCTGGTGTGTCATTTCCTTCATATGAAAATCTTCTATTTTATAAAGTACATTCATCCGTTTACTCCAATATCTAGACTTTATTTCTTTCCGATATTTATCTTTCAAGTAAAAGTCAGCAAGTTCGTGAAGCCGTTCTTCCTCCTGTTCCCCTTCTATTCTCTCAGAAAAATCAGTGAGAACCTGTTCAATTGCCTGCTTGTCTATTCTTGATTGCATTATATCCTTCACTCTTTCCTTCCCCTCCCGAAGATAGGAAAAAATTGGTCCAACCAGCTGCTTTTTTCGCTCATTAATATGGTTATTTTGTCTATTCTCTATTACTTTCCTAATGACTAAATAAGTTAATAAGCATAATAAAGTAGCAAATAAGATGATACTAACAATTTGTAATACTCTTACCTCTTGTTCCAAATTAAATCATCCTCATAATTAACCTTGTTATTCTTGCCTGTAACTCTTTAATACTGAATGGTTTTGTAACATAATCATCTGCACCTAACCGTAATGCTTCCGCAATATCTTGTTCACTTTTTCTGCCAGTCAACATTAAAATATGAGCATTATGCTGATAAGACGTCTTTTTAACAATTTGCAGGAGCTCTAGGCCATCCATTACAGGCATCATTCCATCCAAGATGAGAAAATGCATCCCATTCTCTTGTAATCGCTTGGATTCTAAAAATTGAATCCCATCTTCATATTCTGCGACATTTATGGTAAGGTTATTTATCTCGATGGAATCTAATATATTTTTTAAAATGGAACGAATGAAAGAATCATCATCAACAATCGAAATATTTAATAATTTTTTATTCGCTGCTTCCTTTCTTTTATTGGTGCTTCGAATGCAAGCACGTCCATCTTCCTTGGCTAAATAAAGCGCCTCATCTGCCTTCTCAAGTGCTTTATTTAATGGTATATCATTTGAAATGACTTCAAATACACCAGCAGAAAAGGTCAAAGAAAATTTGCCACCACTTTCTTCGAATTCTATTCCTGAAAAACGCTTCAGCATTCTATTTAATACATCGATAACTTCAGATTCTCCCGCTCGTTGAAAAAGAATGACAAACTCTTCTCCACCAAAACGAAAAAGAGTATCTGTAGTTCGAATATTTATTTTCAAGAATTGGGCAAAAGCTTTTAATACCTTATCCCCTGCAACGTGACCATATGTATCATTGACTCGTTTAAAATAATCAATATCTACAATAGCAATCGTACCAGAAGTTTTTGTCCGAACTGTATCACTAATAAAACGAGTATACGAATCCTTTAAAAACTTGCGATTATATACTTCTGTTAATTCATCAATTAATACAGACTGGTCAAAGATTTTCTTTCGCTCGATATGTCTCTCAATTCGAATCAGAAATTCTTCCATATCGAGTGGCTTTTCCATATAATCATCTGCGCCCTTCTTATATGCAGCTATTCTCTTTTCTCTTGAAGTATCAATACTGCATATAACCTTTGGAACAAATGAGTGTTTTGTATGCATCTGAATATCATCTAAGATATCTAAACCAGTTTTAAATGGCAGGTTAATATCAATAATGATACAATCTGGCTGCATTCTGTAAAATTGCTCAATCGCCTTCTCCGCATTAGAATTTGCCATTACCATCCAGCCTTTACGTTCCAGCATTTCCTTTAAAAAAATCAATAAAGAAACATCATCATCAATTAGCTGAATAAGCGGTACGTCAATATCTCTAAAATCAGGAATTTTATTAATCTCTTCGTGAAAATGCTCGTATTCCTCACAAATATCAAGTAACTCGCTTAAAAAGTTCTTTAATTCAGATTGAATCCAGTCTCCTTCTCTCTCTTCCACCTTTGCCATTAACCCTGAAACTAAATGGAATAACAAATCCAAGTCTAATGTACCAGAAGTACCTTTAATCGTATGCAATAACCGATAGACTTCCTCATTTTTTATGGTCTCTGTTGCTTGTTTATTTAATAATTCATTTAACTGTTGTGTCATCCTCGTAATAAATATTGCTTTATATTTATCCAACACTAAATTCCTCCCGCTTCTTTAACCACACCATTTAAGACTGTTTTGATATTTTTCCCGACATATAAAAATTAATCATAAACTTTTCATCCTAATTATTAGGAAAACCAAAAGATTGCACACAAAAAAACAGACCATTAAACTGGTCTGATTGCTACAATAAATATAACATTTCGATAAATGTGTATAATTAAATTATATTCTTCTTCATTATGAAATTTTTCTTTTATATTATATAAAAGGAAAAAAGAATATAATAGTGAAACATTTCCTAATTTCTACTTTTATTACTTATTAATTTTCCTTCTTCATTCTGCGATTTTTGCGATCGCAGCTTTCCATTGCTGCCAAAATTGTCCCTCTAAATTGATTTTGTTCCAATGCAGTAATTGCTTCAATTGTCGCTCCACCAGGTGTGCATACTTCATCTTTCAATATTCCTGGATGCTTACCTGTTTCTAAGACCATTTTTGCTGCTCCTAAAACAGATTGTGCAGCTAACTTGTAAGCTTTCTCTCTCGGTATTCCACTGCGAACGCCGCCATCTGCCAATGCTTCAATAAACATATAGACATAGGCTGGAGAAGAACCACTAATCGCTGGAATATAGTCCATTAAGTTTTCTTCCACAACTTCTACTTGCCCAAATGCTGCAAACATTTCTATTATAAAAGCAATTTCTGGCTCTGTAACTCTTTCATTTGCACAAAATACCGTCATCCCTTCGCCGACAAGAGAAGGAGTATTTGGCATGGAGCGGATAACCTTTGCATTTTTTGATAACTGTGATTCTATGTATGCCATCTCTATTCCAGCTGCCACTGTAACAATGATTGTTTCATTCTTCACATAGGAGAGAATTTCTTGTAAGACCTCTCCATATAAATGTGGTTTTACTGCAACAATAAGTACATCTGCGAAGCTTGCTACTTTTTTATTATCTAATGTCGTTTCTATATGAAAGGTTTCCCTTACCATTTGCGCGCTTTCCACAGACTTTGTACTAGCCAAAATATCTTCTCTACTCAAAAAAGAAGACTGCAGCATTCCATTTACCATTGCTTGAGCCATTTTTCCACAGCCAATGAAACCAACTTTTCTTTTTTCCACTCTGATCTTCCTCTCATGTTTGTCCTTTTACTCTTACATAGTATGAGAAGAAAATCAACCAATCCATCTAAGCTATTGAGTGTTTAGAATGATTAGCACATCATTTTCGGACCATTTTTTCTTTGATAATACTGCTTAATTTGATCAATTCTGATTGCTTCTTCCATGCATAAATTCCCTTTATCTGCATGAAAAGATATTAAACTAATACCATATTCGATTAAGGAAACAAGAATAATCTCCATTTCCATTCCATCCAGCTTCAAACTACTGTCATTACTGGTTGTTACTTTTTCCTTTACCATTTCTAAAATGAATAGAATTCCTCTGGATGCATTTCGTATACTAAAATCCAATGCTTCTTTTATTAATAAAAGATTTTCCTCGGTTACGTATATTTGCTCCTTCACTTTAAGCCTCCTAATTCACTTGAAATTCTACCCTTATCTCGAACAGTCTTTTACCTTTATATAATCTGGAAGAAAAATCTCATCTGGTGTTTTGGAAAAAATACTAGATATCTGTACTGCTTGCTCATAAGATAATCCTCGTTTACCATTTTCTATTTGCCAATAATAAGACTTTGTAATTCCTAACTTATCAGCCATCATCTGATAGGTATAGCCATATTGCTTTCTTATGATACGCAGCTTATTCCGATGCATTTTTTACACCTCATCTTCCCCATTCTCATTTTTTTCCTTATTAAAATTATACGGTAAACAAGTGGTTTACTTCAATATATAATTCCGAATTTGTTAACAAAAATTCATTATTTACTGTTAGCTAAACGTTAACTTATAATAGAAGTAACGAAATTAGGAGCTGGTTTAGATGAATTTTCCAGAAAGATTGAGACAATTGCGGAAATCTGCCAACATTTCTCAACAAACGCTTGGGAATGCAATGAATGTAACAAAAGTATCTATCTCAGGATACGAAACAGGTAATCGAAAACCTGATACAGATACCTTACAAAAATTAGCAGATTATTTTGATGTAAGCACTGATTACCTCCTAGGTAGATCAGAAGCAAAGGAAACTCGAGCTAGCTATCATAGTAAAGTATCGGATAATAGTATGACGAGTGAAGAAGCAGAGCTGCTAACTCAATTGCAGAAATACCCGACCCTATATAACCATCTTATTAGCAACCCAGAAAAGGCCGTTTCACAGCTATATAGACTCTGGCGTTTCTTAGAGGACGAAAAGCAAAATAAATAAGAGCTTATTAACTTAACAAATTTCTTATAAGAGCGTATAATATACATAATTCTTATAAGAAAGGTTGGTTTTGATGACTAATCTGCTTAAAACAATTCCAGTACCATTAGTCCGAACAAATCAATGGACTATTTTTCTATCTGTATTACTTAGTTTAGTTTTTCAGCAATACTGGATCATGCTAATTCCACTTATCGCAGGACTCTGTGGATTATTATTTCAATGGAATCCTATTATGAAAGCAGCGAGTATCTTTCTAAAAAAACCCATGAAGGAATATCATCAAGAGGATTGGGATCAGCAGCAATTTAACCAGATAATTGCTGTAGTATGCTTGGCAATAGGTTCCCTTTCCTTTTTCTTAGATTGGAATGTTCTTGGCTATATCTTTTCTATTATAGTTGGGCTTTCTTCGATTATTGCCATACTAGGTTTTTGTATTGGTTGCTTTATCCGGTTTCAATGGAAAAAATATCAGTATAAGCGGAGCTTATAATATAAAGGGGATTCAATCAAATTCGATTGAATCCCCGATTTTTATAAGCTTCTTTCTATTATTTGCATTTCGATCATTTGTTTAAACGCTTCTAAAGTAAAACCTTTTGACTGCTCTTCTCCATATTTTCTCACATTTACAGCATTTTGTTCCTTTTCTTTATCCCCTAATACAAGCAAATAGGGAATCTTTTGCATTTGTCCTGCCCGGATTTTATACCCTAACTTTTCATTGCTGTCGTCTATCTTTACTCTTACTCCTGCTTCTTTTAAAACCGCTTGAACTTCTAGACAATAATCTAGATGAACATTGGATACCGGAATAATTTCCACCTGCACTGGTGCAAGCCAAATAGGAAAGGCACCTGCAAAATGTTCAATTAATATGCCAAAGAATCGATCAAGCGACCCATAGATAGCACGGTGAATAACAACTGGACAGACTTTTTCATTGTTTTCGTTGATATAGGCTAAGTTAAAGAGCTTTGGCATTTGAAAATCAAGCTGAATTGTTGCACATTGATGGCTTCTTTTTAAAGCATCCTTTATATGAAAATCAATTTTCGGACCATAAAATGCGCCATCACCTTCATTAAGAATATAATCTATTTTTAGCTGTTCTAAAACATTTCTTAATGCTCCCTCTGCTAATTCCCAAATGTCATCCCCATCCAATGAATCTTCTGGTCTAGTAGACAGCTCTACAGTGTATGCAAATCCAAAAGTACGGTAAACTTTATCGATTAACTGAAAAATGCTTTTAATCTCTGCTTCTATTTGATCTTCTCTTACAAACAGATGGGCATCATCCTGGCAAAATGTACGAACACGTAACATTCCGTTTAGTGCACCACTATATTCATGACGATGTACCTGCCCAAATTCCGATAAGCGAATCGGCAAATCGCGATAGGAATAGAGACTATTTTTGAAGATAAGCATATGTCCTGGACAATTCATTGGCTTTAACGCAAACTTTTGTTCATCCACTTCGGAAAAGTACATGTTTTCATGATAATGATCCCAGTGGCCTGATTGCTTCCACATTCGCTCATTCATCATTAAAGGAGTTCTTACTTCTTCATAATCCGCCTCGCCTTGAAGCTCTCTCGAAAATTGCTCTAATTCATTGCGAATGATTTGTCCTTTCGGTAAATAAAACGGCATGCCAGGCGCTTCTTCTGAGAACATAAACAGCTCTAATTGCTTTCCTAGCTTCCGATGGTCTCGTTTGGCTGCTTCTTCGATCATTTCTAAGTAATCTGCTAATTGCTGATGACTAGAAAAGGCAACACCGTACACACGTTGCAATACTTCCCTCTCACTGTCCCCTCTCCAGTAGGCACCAGATACACGCATTAATTTAAAAGCTTTAATAAAACCAGTCGAAGGAAGATGAGTGCCACGGCATAAATCAATAAACTCTCCCTGCTGATAAAGGGAAATCGATTCATTGCTTGGTATAGTCTCTAAGAGCTCCAATTTAAATATCTCTTCTTTCTCTTCAAAAAGCTGTTGCGCTTCCTCGAACGATACTTCTTTGCGAGTAAAAGGAAGGTTTTCCTTGATAATTTTCTTCATCTCTTTTTCAATGGCTTGCAAATCATGGGAAGTTAAACTGTGAGCAAGCTTCATATCATAATAAAAACCATCCTCTACCACTGGTCCAATTGCTAACTGTACATTGGGATACAATCGTTTGATTGCTTGTGCCATGACGTGGGCGCTGGAATGGCGCATAATCGATACCCCTTCATCCGAATCTATTGTGATGATTGCTAAATGTACATCCTCTTCTATTTGATGACTCATATCTACAAACCATTCGTCATTGATCTTTGCTCCAACTGCTTTCTTCTTTAAGCTCACACTAATAGACTCCGCAATTTCCGCGACTGTGCTTCCTTTTGGATATTCCTTCATACTCCCATCCGCTAATACTACCTTAATCATTTTGTTCACTCCTTATAATTTTTGGTAACAAAAAAAACACTCGTCCCTACTGAAAGGGACGAGTGTTTTAACCCGTGGTTCCACCCAAATTCCCATAAAAAAACACAGTGGTTTTCTTATGGCTTGGTGCAGTAACGCTGCATACACGATATTGACTACTTCTCGTTCACCAATATAGCTCAAAGGTGGTAAATTATTTTCCTTTGCTAGGAAGTTCACACCTATTCTTCCCTCTCTGATAACAGTAAAAATAATTCATGTCCTTTTCATCGCCTATTATGAAATTGTAAAAACAAAAAACGCACTCATCCCTAATGAAAGGGACGAGTGCGTTTACCCGTGGTTCCACCCAAATTCCCATGAAAAATACACAGTGTTTTTCATGGCTTGGTACAATAACGTTTGCATCTACGGTATTGGATACTATAAATTCCCCAATACGGCTCAAAGGTGGTAAGATACTTATTCTGCGTTAGGAAGTTTTCAGCAATTCTTCCCTCTCTGGAAACCGAAATAGTAGCTCATGTCCTTATCAAAGCTTTTTATAATCAATTTTTTAAATATTCTATTACAAAGTGTAAAATTATGCAACCTTATTTTTTATTTTATTTATCTCTTTATGCTTTCCTCTTTCGTTTACAGGACTTTTTGAAGCGAGAAAAATCGCTATATGACAAATGTCATATAGCGAGCATGACATGTATGTCTGCCAATTTAATTGGTACATATTTATACTATAGATATCCATTAAGAGAAGGGAAATTAAAAATGAATATAAAAAACTTAAAACAATTAAGAACTGCTGTAGCACCATTTGAGAAATCCACTGTAAGTATTAGCATCTTGCAGCTTACCAACACTATTTTGCCCTTTGTTTTACTTTGGTTTGCTGCATATAAAAGCTTAAGTATTTCTTATCTGTTAACCCTTGTGTTCGCAATTGCCGCCGCAGGATTTTTAGTAAGGATTTTTATCATTTTTCACGATTGCTGTCACTTTTCTTTCTTTAAAAACCGTAAAGCCAACAAGGTTTTAGGAACGATTACTGGTATCTTAACCTTATTCCCCTATAGCAAATGGCAGCATAGCCATTCTATTCACCACGCAACAAGCAGTAACCTGGATAAACGAGGAGTCGGCGATTTATGGATGATGACGATAGAAGAGTACGAAAATGCCTCTTTAATGGTAAAAATCCAATATCGTTTGTACCGTAATCCGTTCATCATGTTTATACTAGGACCAATTTATGAATTTCTTTTAGCAAACCGCTTCAACCGTAAAGGAGCCAGATCGAAGGAAAGACTAAATACGTATATAACGAATATGGCGATTGTATTATTGGCTGTGCTTCTTGGCAGTACACTTGGCTGGTCATCTTTCTTGCTTGTACAGCTGCCGATTTTTCTTATATCCGGCTCTGTTGGCGTTTGGCTGTTTTATGTACAGCATACTTTTGAAGACACGTACTTTGAGGAAGATAAAAATTGGGATTATGTAAAGGCTGCTGTAGAAGGAAGCTCCTTCTATCACCTTCCAAAATGGATGCAGTGGCTGACTGGCAATATCGGCTATCACCATGTTCATCATTTAAGTCCAAGGGTTCCTAATTACAATTTAGAGCAGGTCCATAAACAGACAGAGCCTCTGCAAAATGTTCCAACGATAACATTTGCAAGCAGTCTTCGATCTTTAAAGTTCCGTTTATGGGATGAAAAAGACAAAAAATTTATCAGCTTTTATGAATGGAAGAAGCAAAAGAAATCCCTTGCCATGTCTGCAAGATCAGAAATGCAATAAATAAAAGCTTCTATCAGCCGGGTCCACTATAGATTCCGTTTGCATTAAGCAACTATCTGAGCAGCAATTAGGCCATTAATTGCTGCTCCATTATGTTAAAATGAATAAATAACAGTCAATAAAACGAGGTTAGAAACTGATGATGAAAAGATTAGAGGTTTTAAAAAAAAGCACGGGGATCTCTCCTTATATTTGGACATTGCTTACCATTTTGCCATTTTATTTCATATTCCATGCCTCTTCTGCAGTTGATGTAATATCAGGCATCATCCTTACCATTTTATTTTTTATTTTTTATAGAATTGCTTATCTGTCAAAAGGCTGGACAATCTATTTATGGCCGTCCTTATTAATCGGAATCTCTACCTTTGCTATTTATACATACAGCTATGTGTATTTTTCCTTTTTTCTTTCCTATTTTATTGGCAATATTAAAAAGCGGATTCCTTTTTTTATCCTTTATTTTATCCACTTGGCAGTTACTACATTTGCCATTTACTTCAAAATTATAATAGGCGATGCCTTGCTGATAAAGCAGCTGCCTTTTGTACTGATCATCTGGTTCGGCGTAATTCTATTGCCATTGAATATTCAGAACCGCAAAGAGAAAGATCAGCTACAGGAACAACTAGAAGATGCGAATAAACGTATTTCACATTTAGTTAAACTCGAAGAAAGACAGCGAATTGCCAGAGATCTTCATGATACTCTCGGCCAAAAGCTATCTCTTATTGGCTTAAAAAGTGATTTAGCAAGAAAACTTATCTATAAAGATCCGGAACAAGCCCGCATAGAACTGAAAGATATTCAGCATACTTCACGATCAGCGCTGAACGAAGTCCGAAAAATGGTCTCTGAAATGCGCGGCATACGATTAAAAGACGAGCTTCTTCTTGTCCAAAAAATATTAGGTGCGGCAGAGATAAGCCTGACATGCGATATAGCTTCCAATCTAAGAATTTCATCGATTGCAGAAAATATTATCAGCATGTGCCTAAAAGAGGCTGTTACTAATGTGGTTCGACATAGTAATGCCACCGCTTGCTCTATAAGCATCAACCAGAATAAAAAAGAAACAGTCATGGAAATTAAAGATAATGGAAGCACTCCTTTTCAAGAAGAAAATATGCACAAAGGAAACGGACTAGCGGGCATGAGAGAAAGATTAGATTTTATCAATGGTACTTTAGAAATTAGTGCCGAGGAGGGAACGATCGTAAAAATTGCGGTTCCACGGGATGGAAAAATAATAGAAAAGGAGGAATTAATATGATCCGCATTGTCATTGCCGAAGACCAGCGCCTGCTTTTAGGTGCTTTAGGTTCATTGCTTGATTTAGAAGACGATATCACGGTTGTCGGCAAAGCAAACAATGGAGAAGAAGCTATTCAGCTAGTCAAGGAAAAGAATCCAGATATTTGTATAATGGATATTGAAATGCCTGCTAAAACGGGTTTAGAAGCAGCGGAAGAACTTATGAGCCACCCTTGCAAAGTCATTATCTTAACTACTTTTGCAAGATCTGGTTATTTCCAGCGCGCATTGAAGGCTGGCGTATCTGCCTATTTGCTCAAGGACAGTCCTAGCGACGATTTAGCCAATAGCATCCGCAGTGTAATGGAAGGAAAAAGAATTTACGCACCAGAATTGGTTGATGATGTTTACAAAGAAGAAAATCCTCTTACTGAACGGGAAAAAGAAGTTCTGATGCTTGTTGCGAACGGCAAAAACACAAAAGAAATCGCCCAAGAGCTCTCCATTAAAACAGGCACTGTAAGAAACTATATCAGCATGATACTTGATAAACTCGAAGTAAAAAACCGCATAGAAGCTATCACTAGATTTAAGGAAAAAGGATGGTTTAAATAGAAAAGGACTGGCTTTCCAGTCCTTTTCTATTTAAAGTAGATTTCTATCCATAGCCAATTTACCGAGCAAGAAACTTAGGCAGCTGATCTTCACGTTTATCGAGCATAATCTGTTCTGGCTTGATGCCCTGTTCATGCAATACTTCAATGTTCTGCATCAAGAAGTCGTCGCTGCCAACAACATAGAATAGACCATCCCTGTCTGCAGCTAAATTTTTCACTTCTTCATAATAATCATTACGGTTATCGACAAACTGGGCTTCAAACTTTTTGTCAGGTACAGATGTAAAAATATCTGTAAATAAAAAGGCTTTTGATGAATCAATATTCAAAGAATGAATGTGAGTGACGTTGTCAGCGCGTTCCAAATAATCCAGTACAATCGGTCTAAAAGTTGCCAGCCCAACACCTGAGGATAGCAGATAAACATTTTTGTTTTCTCTTTTAAGCGGTAAGTTTGAATGTGTTTTAAAGATTGCGACTTCATTGCCTACTTCAAGATTTCTTAAAATCGATTTAAATTCTGAGCATTGCTCTCTAATGCGCGTTGTTATGCCGATTACATTTTCCTGTGGTAAAGAAGAGATAGACATATGACGAATCAAACTGCGATTTGGTTTGTCTCCGGCATTGAAACCTCTCAAAGCGAAATGTGTGTGGGAACCTTCTTCCCATGTAAAGTCTTGCGGACGGTCAAGCAAGTAAGTTTTAACCTCTGGGTTTTCCTCAACAATCTTATTTATTTTCGTCCAGTATATTTGCATGCTATATTCTCCTCTACATTATCGGTATCGTACTATCTACTATACAACAAATGATAATTATTCTCAATTATAAAGAGAACTTTTATAAAGAAAAACAAAAATCCTTACCCGATTGTCATAAATAGGACCGGATAAGGATTGGTAAGATGAGAACATTATTAATTTTTCACTGCATGTATATAGTGAATGGTTTCAAATGCTTGCAGGTTATCATCCCGATCAGAAAAAAACTGCTGTTGAATTTCTTGTGGTGATAGATGTTCATAAATTAATAACTGCTCATTAGCAAGTAAATCTTCTAATTCTGCAAGAGAAGCAGCAAACTTCATTGGTTCTCCGGCAGCTTGTGCCATCTGGACCATATTTTGCACACGATTAAAAATACCAGGTTCTGTAAACAAACCCTCATCGGCAAAATCAAAAATAATTGAACTTCCTTTTGAAAGGTCTTTAAAGAAGGCATGCAGCAACTGTTGAAGCACATCTTTTGTTAAATAATAAGATACCCCAAGTAAACTAAAAACTGTTTTCTTAGACAGGTCCAATCCTGCCGCAGCTAGTTTTTCTAACGAAAGCTCTTTCGTGAAATCCATTGCTACAAACTTTAAATGGGAAGGAATTTCATAGCCTGCTTGCTCTAACCGTTCTATCTTAAATTTTTGTGTGGATGGGTGGTCAACTTCATATACAGTAACATTTGGTAATGTATCATGACGCCAAGCAAAAGTATCTAAACCTGCACCCATAATGACATATTGTTCCGCCCCGTGCTGGCATTCGTTCCGTACAACATTTTCTGCGTAGGCCGCTCTAGCAAGTGGTGTTGGTGATAGTTGAATTTGTGTAACCCACTTTAATATTGCGTCCTGATCACCTTTAAATTTTTCAGCCATTTCAGAACTAAAAAAAGTAATGCCATTAGACATATTTGCTGCAATGGCTTGATATTCTTCTGGTGATAAGAAATCTTGCGCTATATAATCATTGAATATAATCGGGCAGTCCTCTTTCACATGATATGCTCGACTAAATGCTGAAACTAAAGAAGTTAAACTTGATTCATTATTCTTCATCGCTAACACCCCAAAAAAAAAAGATTCCCCCCGGCCAGGAGAATCTTATTATATCAGCAATGTTTATTATTGTGAATTATAGCACAAATTGATTTTTTTGTCAAATATTTCAACTTGTTTTATAACTACTTTCCAGAAAATACCTTTAAAACAAAAGAAGTAAATAAAAGTGCGCATCTCATATACTACTTGGATTTAGACACTTCTTTTAGTACTGACCTCTCATTCCCAACGCAGACAAGGACTTTTCCAAACAATAGAGTTTTGTTTAGCACTTTTTTATACGCCGTTTTATTCCTAACTCTCAAAACTATCCCATTAGCTTCCCGGCTTTTTCTCCCCAATAATTACAACATCTGCTTCAAAATTATGCATTCCAATAACGGTTATATTATCTTTAAAGGAAACATGCGCTTCTGCAAATCTTCTTTGCTCTAAATCTATTATGGTGAATTCATAGTTTTCTAATAGCTTATTTAATTTCAAGGTAGTGTTAACCGGCATATAAATAGCTATCTTATTTAAGCCTGCAGTACTCGCAACCCTAATTTCTTCTGTATTTTTTAACACAATATCCAATGGCTGCAGATCATGGAGACTAAATAATTTAAATATTTTTTTTGCAAAAGCATAATCCCACGCACCTTCAAATTTCACTGCGTCTCTCCAATCAAAAGGCTTATCAAATGCCTCACCAACTAAGCCAAATCCTTTCCCTTTCTTGTGCCAGCTCCATATACCATGGGCTCCGTATGTAATCCCTGCTTCTGCTCCTGATAATAAACTTTGCCACGCTGCCTTTCTCACATCAAATCTAGTAAATCTTCCGTATAAATTTCTGCTATAACCCATTTGCTCGTAACATGGTTCTGAATTAATAGAAGGTCTTTTTACCGGCTTATTACTAAACTCTTCTGCGAGCTGGTAAGACATACTTTGAAACTGAATATTATGACCAGATTGAAACATATAAAAATCCAAATTATCACTATATAGTAGCTCATCAGGTATTTCCATTAGTCTCCCTCTAACATGTAAAGTAGTTAAACATTGAGGGCTTAACTTTTTAATGGTATTTAAGGCTAAAGAATAATAGGTAATAGTAAGTTCAGTGGGAAAATCAGTATCCCCACTTACTAAATAAATAGGATTATACTTAGAAAATTTTCCATCGACGTATGTTACGTAATCTTCGACTACATCTAAAGGCATATTATTCACACTACTAATTTCTGACCCCCAAGTTTCTGGTACATAGTTACACCATAATAAAACCAATGCAGGAACAAATCCTTTCTCAACTGCCATTTGCACCATTTTTTCAGCTCGCTCAAAGTATGCTTCATTTCTCTTGGAAAAGTCGAATGATCCATCTTTTTTATATTCGAATGGCTTCATATTTAACTCAGTTTCACTCGCATCCCACTGTTGAAGAATATTAATTTGAAGTACATTAAACCCTTGAGTCTTTCTAAGCTCAAGATAATCATTCCACTCTTCTAAAGCTGCATTAGTAAAGGCACTCCAAACCGTATCTGCCAGATAAAAAAACTTTTCCCCATTGGTTGTTTCCAAGCATTTTTTATTCTCCGCAACTCTTAATTTAAACAATTGATTCCCCTCCAAATTAAATAGTAAAGAGAAAATAGTTTCATTACTATTTTCTCTCTCGACTTTGTTAAATCGCAATTCTATTACCCTACTAAATCCATTTTATATGATTATAGATTACTCTCACTGGTTACTGCAGACTTCTCTTTCGCTGGTTTAGTACTCACTTTTTTGGAATAGCCAAATAAGAAAGTTAGTACAAAAGCGGTTACTAGAGCTGCAAGCAACGAAACAGCAAAGCCATAAAATTCAGAACTGATTCCGTCTGGATCAATAAACATCGGTATCCCAAAAACTCCCCCTGATGCAAATCCTCCATACATCTTTGCACTAAAGAAGCCAGCAATTGCACCACCAACGCCACCGCCGATACACGCCATAATAAACGGCTTCTTCAGTGGTAAGTTAACTCCATAGATGGCAGGCTCTGTAATTCCTAAAAATCCTGAGATGGTGGCAGTGGTTGATAACGATTTCATTTTTGTTTCTTTTGTTCTTAAGGAAACAGCTAAAGCTGCTCCAGTTTGAGCAAATACAGTACAATACAGTAATGCATTTATAGGATCAAATCCTAATGTAGTGATATTATTGATAAATATTGCGATAAAGGCCCAATGCAGTCCAAACATTACTGCAATTTGCCAAATTCCCGCTAATAGTAATCCCGCAATAACAGGGCTTAATGAGTATACAACCATCGCTCCCTTAGCTAATAATTCACTTGCATATACAGAAACTGGTCCAATTATAATAAAAGATAATGGAACAATTATGACAGTAATAAATAAAGGAACAAATATCAATTGCAATGATTTAGGAATTACTTTCAGCAGCACTTTTTCTAATTTAGCTGTTAAAAACGAAGCTAGTATGATCGGAATAACCGATTGCGTATAATTCATAAGGATAACGGGAATCTGAAGAAAACTTAATGCTTCCCCTGCATTATAGATTTCAATCATTGTCGGATAAACAAGAGCTGCACCAATAGTTGCTGTAATATAAGAATTCGTTTTAAACACTTTACCAGCTGAAAAACCCAACAGGATAGGCATAAAATAGAAGAATGCATCAGATGCGGCGAATAAGATCTTATATACTCCCATTTCTTCATCTATCCATCCAACCACCGTCAGCGCTACCAAAAATCCTTTTAGAATCCCAGCAGCTGCCATCGCTCCCATTACAGGCATAAATATACCAGAAATAAGGGACACAAATTTGCTAAACAAACCTTTTTTTTCTTCCGATTCTTCCGTAGCCTCTACATTTTGAGAAGTTCCTCCCCCAATTAAATTGACCACTTCTGCATATACAATAGGAACTTGATCACCAATCACTACCTGGTATTGCCCTCCGCTAATAACCACGGTCATAACACCATCCATATCTTTGATGACTTCAGTATTTGCAAGTGATTGATCCTTTAGATTAAATCTTAACCGTGTTACACAGTGTATAACACTATTGATATTTTCTTTCCCGCCCACCTCTTGAACAATCTTCTTAGCAAGTGCTCCATAATTCATTTTTTGGCCTCCAATCAACATTATCCTAACTAGTTAATTAAATAACATGCATTTAAAAATTGGGGATACAACAAGAACCTCAAATAGATTGTAAGAGCATTCACCTCCCTTACATAAATTAAAAGCGTATTCATTTACAAACTTATTAGATTAAGAGAGTGTGCACCGCTTTCATCCATTCCGCATAATACCGCTCGCTCGTTTCTCTATCCATTTTCGGGCTATAAATACGTTTTTCATTATTTAACTGAGATATTTCTTCAACTGATTTCCACATATTCATTCCAAGACCACCAAGATAAACAGAACCTAGTGCTGACAGCTCAGAAACATGTGAAACAATGACTTTGACTCCTAATAAGTCAGAAAGAAACTGCATTAGAAATTCGTTTGCTGTTGCACCGCCATCCACCCTTAACTCTTTTACCACTACGTTTGTTTCCTTATATATTAATTGAATAATATCTTTTACTTGGTAAACGATACTTTCTAACCCCGCTCTTACTAGATGTGACTTGTTTGTGTTTCTGCTCATCCCAGTAATTCCTGCCTTTGTATTGGGACTCCAATACGGTGCACCTAATCCTACAAAAGCAGGAACTAAGTATACTCCTTCATTATTATCTAGTGTATCTGCCAATATCTCGGCTTCTTCAAAAGTTGTGAATAGAGTAAGATCCTCTTTCATCCAGCGGATAATATCACCGGTTGTATTAATAATCCCCTCTAAAGCATAGTGAACATTGCCATTGAATCCCCAAGCTATTGAAGTAACTAACCCTTCTTTTGCTTGAACATATTCATTTGTATACACCATTACAGAAGTACCTGTGCCAAAAGTAGCTTTTGCCATCCCTTTATTAAAACACCGCTGCGCAAATAAAGCTGCTTGTGAATCGCCTATTACTCCCGCTATCGGCACCTTATGTATTAATAGTTCACTGTCCTCGACCATTCCAAATATGCAATCAGAAAAATTTACTTCAGGGAGCATTTCCTTTGGTATTTCAAAAATCCTCAGTAATTCATCATCCCAACATAAAGAGTGAATATTAAATAAAAGTGTTCTACTTGCATTCGTTACATCTGTGGCGTGAACCCTTCCATTTGTCAATTTCCAAATTAACCAGCTATCAATTGTCCCAAGCAGAAGCTCTCCCTTTTCTGCTCTTTTTTTGAGACCTGGGACATTTTCTAAGATCCATTTTGCTTTCGTTGCCGAGAAATATGGATCTATCTTAAGTCCTGTCTTCACATAAACCTTTTCTTCACAGCCCTTTGCTTTCAAAGAAGAGCACATAGACGTCGTTCTTCTGCACTGCCACACAATCGCGTTATATACCGGTTCACTCGTATATTTATCCCAAATAACAAGAGTCTCACGCTGATTCGTTATTGTAAGGGTCTTCATTTTTCCCATTAAAGATTTATTTGAATCAACAATACTATTTATTACTTTCTTCACATTATCATATATCTCAATCGGGTCATGTTCCACCCAACCCGACTGAGGATATAGCTGCTTATGACTTGTCGTTTCTTTTGCAATGATAGAACCCTTTTCATCAACAAGTAATGCTTTTGTGCCAGAAGTACTTTGATCTATTGCTAGGATGTAACTATCGCTCATCGCTATCTCCTCCTATTGACCAAGTAATTCTCTAGTGATACTTGAAATATTCTCAGGACTAATTCCATAATGTTGAAACACTTCTTTCGTGGTTCCTGCTACTGCTGGTTCATCTGGAATTCCTATTATTTTCACGGGAACAGGACATTTATTGGAAGTCACTTCTGAAACCGCAGAACCAAGCCCGCCATATACGCTGTGTTCTTCGATTGTAATGATGTATCCCGTTTCTTTAGCTGCCTTGATAATCGCTTCTTCATCTAGTGGTTTTATCGTGTGCATATTTAGGACCCTGCAGCTAATCCCTTCTTCCTTTAGCAAAAAGGCAGTATCAAGCGCAACACGTACCGTCTCACCAGAAGCAATAATCGTTAAATCATCACCCTCATGCATCGTAACAGATTTGCCAATTTGAAAGTCGTACTCTTCACTTTGATAAGAGTCTTCTACTGGATTTCTACCAATTCTCATATAAACAGGTGTATCATAATCCACTAATGCTTCAATCATTTTTTTCGTTTCATGACGATCAGCCGGCATCATAACATGTAAGCCTGGTATCGCTCTTGTCACCGCTAAATCTTGGACAGAGTGGTGAGACATTCCAAGCGCTCCATAGCTGATACCACCGCTGATTCCAATTAGTTTCACATTTGTTCTTGAGTAAGCTATGTCCACTTTAACCTGTTCTATACTACGCATACTGAGAAAACAAGCTGGAGAAGCAACAAATGGTATTTTTCCAGAAGCAGCCAATCCTGCTGAAATCCCTACCAAGTTTTGTTCAGCAATTCCTACTTCCACTAACTGTTCTGGTAATGCATCTGCAAAAGGAACCATTGAAGCCGAACCTCTAGAATCACTTGTTAAAACGAGAATGTCCTTATTGTCCATTGCTAAATCTAATAAAGTATCGCTTACCACTGTCCGGTTTGCAATTTTATTGCCAGTATTTTTTTTCAGTATGACGTTATTCATGCTAATACCTCCAAACGCTTAGAAAGTTCCTTCATTGCCAGTTCATATTCTTCTTGAGATGGAACATGATGATGCCAGCCAGCCTCATTTTCAGCGAAAGAAATTCCTTTTCCCTTAATTGTATTTGCGAGTATAATAGTAGGCTTCCCTTCTGTCTTCGGGATTGAATGAAAGACTTGCACTAATTCAGCTATATCATTGCCATCTACTTCGATAACGTCCCAGCCAAAGCTCTCCCACTTTTTATCAAGAGGTTCATTGCTCATTACATCATCTGTACTGCCCGTAATCTGCAATCGATTTCGATCCACTATTCCTACTAAATTATCAAGCTTATATTGCGATGCTGCCATAGCGGCTTCCCACACAGAGCCTTCCGCGAGCTCTCCATCACCCATTAATGTAAAAACTCGATAATCCTTATGATCCATTTTGGCCGCTAATGCCATTCCTACGGATATGGATAAACCATGTCCTAATGCACCGGTATTCATTTCTACGCCCGGAACTTTATTGTTTGGATGCCCGATAAGCCTTGTATTGAATTTAGAAAATGTCTTTAATTCTTCTTTCGGAAAGTAGCCTTTATCCGCTAAAACAGCCCAATAGGATTCAACAGCATGACCTTTACTCTGAATATACCGATCTCGTTCTTCCCAGTTTGGATTAGCCGGATCATTCTTCATTACCTCATAGTAAAGAACAGTTAAGATATCTGTATTGGATAAGGATGAACCGGTGTGTCCAGTGCCAGCCTCATAAACCATATCAATCACTGCCATTCTAATTTCTGCGGCTTTTCGTTCTAATTTTTTTATATCTATCATAATTATCTCCTCCATTGCATCAATAATTTATGTCACTGCCTCGCAGCCATGCGCGAATTTCCTCTTCAGTCGGATCAACTGGGTCGGGAGTCAATCCAGGAATATACTGACATGCTTCATAGATTATTGGTATTACATTGGCATGAATGCCTGTAGAATGGTGAATATATGGTCCCTTCACTAATTTTTCTTCCCAAAGCGGCCAATCATTTACTTCAACCCACACGTAGGAGCCTCTTGAATACGGTCCTTCTATCCCTCTTGCCTTTCCTAAAAAGATGGAATATTCCCCATTATCACCATCAAAACGAGCAATGGTCATTTCGCCACCTTTTATCTCTCCTTCATGTGTACCAGGTGAATGGTCATCAAATAAAAAGTGTTTATTCAATTGCGGTTTTTCTTCCACACTTAAAGAAACCGGGAAATTACCACAATGGAATAACAGTTCTCCATTTGGATTTTCGGGATGCCTAATCGTAATATCCGCAAAAAAGGTTGGCAAAGTATTTAGTGTTGCTGCTTGCACCATGATCGAAGTAATCGCGCCATGAATATCGGTTTCACAAGTAACAGGTATTTGCTCATCTGTCAAAATCGCATTTGCAAGGCAGGGCATAATTCCAATAATGTCTTGCAAAGTGGACCAGCATTGAATAGCAATAGCAGAACTGCCTGTTTCTTCCGCATATTGTTTCATACCAACTTTTAGTGCAGCAATCCGACGAACATCTTCTTCCTTAACCGTACTCCAATCAAGTGATTTTTTAATATAAGCTACTGCTTGCTCAAGTTCAGCGCCGCCCTCTTTTTCAATCTTAAGTGTTTTCTGTTTAATCTGATCTAAGGTTATCGGGTATATTTGAATTCCAAATTTCTCTAACAATTCTCCTTCATTACAAATGACCGACCAAAAATCAGAAGGTCTTGTGGAGATTTGAAGGATTCGAAGTTTCCTAAAATGCTTAACAACATTTGCAGCCCCTATAAAGTTCTTAAAACCTCTCGCAAAAACTTCAGAGTCAACACTACTGTTTGTTATGTAAGTAAATTTGATCTTAAACCTGCGCAATACCTTTCCTGTCGCAAAAATTCCACATTGCGTATCCCGTAGCCTCATTCCATTTTCCAAAGGAGCTTCATCTCTAGGACCCCAGATTAATACAGGCTTATCGATAGCCTTAGCAATTTTAGCAACAAGATCTTCGGTACCGAAATTACAATGGGGAAAGAATAATGCATCAACATCTTCCCTTTTAAATCGTTGAATGATTGCCTGTTCATCTGCACGATTATATAGTAATCCTTCTTCATTGATTCCTTCTAAATCTACAATCTCCATATCCAGGCCGAAACTTCTTATCTTCTCTTTTATTAGTTCTTTATATTTGTAAGCATCCTCTTTACTAAACACAAATCTCCGTGTTGGCGCAAAACCTAATTTAAACTTTTCCATGATATTCCCCCAATTGGCATTCACTACTAAACTTTCTAAACTATCCTAAACTTTTCTAAACCGTTATAAACTATACAAATACATAATCAGTTTTGAATTATTTCTCGGTATTAGATTAACCCCAAACTAAATTAAAGTCAATAATTTTATATAAACTTTATTTATTTTTTATCATTTTGAAAACGTTATTTTTAGTTAAGTTTAGTGAATTCATGTAAAAAACCTTAATAAAATAAGCATTATAGTAATCATTTAGTAGTTTACTAGTTTGACACAACTAAACTTTTTAACTAAACTAATATATATACTCACTGGAAAATTTTTATTTACTTATATAGGGTGGAGGATTTAAATGAAGATAGATGATATTGCACAAATAGCGGAGGTATCCAAATCAGCTGTTTCTTTGGCGTTAAACGGAAAACCGGGTGTTAGTCAAGAAACGAGAGAAAAAATATTAAAAATCGCAAAGGAAAATGGCTATAACCCAAGAACTTTTTCAAAAGGGAAAAATACTTCTCCAACTAAAATATTTCGTTTTGTAGCATGTACCCATACTGGTATCGTTACTGAACAATATCAGTCGCAGTCTTTTTTTATGGAATTAATCAATAATATTGACCAGTCTATCTCATCAAAAGGATATTCCTTAATCATCTCATCTATAAATATAGATTCGCTTGAGCAAGAAATAACGAATCTTGAAATGCAGCAACAATCTTCTGGTATATTGCTGTTAGGAACGAACCTGACTGAAGAACAGATTAAAACAGTATCAAAGCTGCAGCCAAATCTAGTTGTTTTAGATACTTGTTTTGAAACCTTGGATATTAACTTCATTGTGATGAATAATATCATTGGAGCTTACCAAGCGGGGGAATATTTAATTGAATTAGGTCATAAGGTAATTGGATATGCAGAATCGGTTTCACGCATGTATAATTTTGATGCGAGGAGAAAAGGATTTCAAAAAATAATGAGTGAAAATGGATTAACTATTAAACCTGAACATATTTTCAAAATGTCTCCAACCGATCTTTCTGCGCAAGACGATTTCAAACAAAATATAATGGAGTTAAAAGATAACCTACCATCCGCTATATTTTGTGAATGTGATTACATGGCAATTAGTATCATTAAGTCACTCAATGAATTAAATATCCATGTACCGAAAGACATATCCATCATTGGATTTGATAATATTGTTGAATCTCAAATTGTCAGCCCAGAACTCACAACTATTCATGTCAAGAAAGACAAGATTGCATCACTAGCTGTTGAGAAGCTTATTCGAGAAATAGATGAAAACGAAGAAGATAAAATGAAAATATTTATAGATACAGAATTAGTGAAACGGAAATCTTGTGTAAAAGTTTCAAATCACAAAACGATACTAACCTAATAACTAAAAGCAGAATCTAATTAGACTCTGCTTTTAGTATATTTACGAATATCAAACTCCAGAATACGAAGAAAATCCTCCATCAATCGGCAGTGTCATGCCTGTTATAAAGCTTGATGCTTTGTCACTGGCTAAAAATAATAATCCACCAACTAACTCTTCGGGTTCTCCGAATCGATCCATTGGCGTATTATGCAATATATTTTCCGCTCTTGGCGAAGGGCTTCCATCTTCTTTATATAATAAAGATTCATTTTGCTTCGTTACAAAAAATCCCGGTGCAATCGCATTAACTCGAATACCTGCTTTTGCAAAATAAACAGATAACCATTGTGTGAAATTGTTTATCGCCGCCTTTGCCCCACTATATGCCGGTATTTTAGTTAATGGTGTGTAGGCATTCATCGATGAAATATTTATAATGCACCCACCCTCTCTCTCAGTCATCGCTTTAGCGAAAACTTGAGATGGTAGAAATGTTCCAAGAAAATTAAGTTCAAAAACAGATTCAACACCTTCTGATTCGAGATCAAAGAACGTCTTATATTCTGGATGATTTCTTGCTTTTTCCCTATCAAAAAATTCATCATCTGTGGTTCCAAGAGGATGATTTCCTCCCGCATTATTAACGAGAATATCACATGCTCCTAACTTATTCTCTATTAACTCTCTTGCCTTCTCCAGTGAATCTCGTTGGAGAACATTTGCCGCTACTCCTAATGCCTCTCCACCTTCCTCTATAATCTCTCTCGCAACCTGATCAGCGGTATCCTGATTACGACCAAGAATAGCAACTTTAGCCCCACATCTTGCTAACGCTTTCGAAAAGTATGAACCTAATACTCCATTACCACCTGTTACTACAGCAACTTTATTTGATAAATTGACTTGTAATGGAATATCCACATTTAATTCCCCCTAAATCTTTCTATTTTTATTTTCCGCTTCCCATAATCCGAGGAGGTAAGCAGCTCCTAGCGCACGGTCATATAAACCATAGCCGGGTTTCCCTGTTTCTCCCCAGATCATTCTGCCATGATCTGGACGAATCGGCCCTGAGTAATTAAACTCTTTTAATGCATGTATTACTTCATACATATCAATAGAACCATACTCTGTCATATGGGCAGATTCCTGAAATGATCTGTTCCCTGTCAACTTAATATTTCGGGCATGTACAAAGTGAACTCGCCCCTTGTTACCAAAGTATCGAAGCATTTGAGGGAAATCATTAGCTGGTTCCGCCCCCAGAGAACCGCTGCACATCGTTAAGCCGTTAAAAGGGCTGTCAATAATAGAAAGTAAGCGTTCTAGATTAGCTTTATTTGTAATAATCCGCGGTAACCCAAAAATATTCCAAGGGGGATCATCTGGATGAATCGCCATCTTTACATTTGCTTCCTCAGCTACTGGAATTATTGCTTTTAAAAAATACTCAAGGTTTTCCCATAATTTTTCTTCCTTAACATTCTTATAATGATCAAAAAGCTTATATAAATCATCTTCCTTATAACTCGAATCCCAACCCGGCAGTGACAATTCTCCAATCAAAGGATCCATCTGTTCAACTACTTCTTCTTCAAAAATTAATGCTGTCGAACCATCTGGCAGAACATAGTCTAGGGATGAACGCGTCCAATCAAATATTGGCATGAAATTATAGCAGACTACCTCGATTCCAGCCTTTCCTATATTCCGGATTGTTTCTTTATAATTTTCAATATATTGATCACGGGTAGGCAGTCCAATTTTTATATCTTCATGAACAGGGACGCTTTCAATGACGGAGATATACAGTCCTACTTTTTCCACTGCATTCTTCAATTCTATTATTTTCTCTAAAGACCAGACTTCCCCTACAGGAATATCATAGATTGCCGTCACAATTCCTTTCATGCCAGGAATCTGTCGAATGTACTCTAATGGTATGGAATCATTTTTCCCGTACCAGCGAAAACTCATTTCCATTTTTGTTACCCCCTATTAGTACAATTGCAAAGAATTTACTAATATTTATATTGGTTAATCATTCATCCTATACATCATTTAAAAATAGTTTTTTATTCTTATCATCACATTTTCTTACTAGATTGCAATTGTTAGTCTACCAATCTTATTATTTGTTTGGAGATAATACGTTTTCCCCTTCATTACTGATGAAAAATTGATATAATGCACCATAAAGATTGGCATCGTTTTGAAATTTGCAGGCAACAACTTTCGGCGTTGCCATATGAAACGGATTCATTTTTTTTATTTCTTCAATAGCCCACTTTATCCTTTGCAGCAACACTGGCTGAGCACTGATCCCTCCACCAATTGCGACAACCTCTGGATCCAAAATATAGGATAAATTTAATATTTGTGTAGCTAAGTGGAGACAGTATTCATCAAAAATTGCTGCTGCTTCTGGATCCTTATTATTAATGTAATTGAACACAGCTACCCCATCTGTTATATCTTCGATTTTCTTTATTGCAGCAATTCTTTTTACCATTTCCACCGCAGAACAAATTAGCCCAAAATAAGTTGCTTCTTTTGTTTGCAGATTTAGCCCATTCATAACATAACTTATTTCCCCAGCAGACAAGTGCACACCGCGATGAACCTTTCCATCGATAATAATCCCGCCTCCTACGCCGCTTCCGAGCACAAGTACGACCGAGTCTTTATAGTCCTTTACACTTCCAAGCCACAACTCAGCTAAAGCAGCACACTTTGCATCATTTTCTATTGAAACTTTTATTCCATATTTCTCTTCTATTCTTCTTTTTAAATTTACCTCATGCAAAAAAGGAAAGGAACCACCATAATAAACGATTCCAGTATCAGTATCGATGGTTCCTGGACAACTGATCGCAATTCCTTTTATAGACGATAAATCGTGCTCTTCAATAAGAGTAAAAAGCACATTTTCAAAATCTATTAAATTTGTTTTGGGTGTAGTCATTTTTGCTTTTTTTATAATCTGTGCTGCTGAATTCATAAGTGCATACTTAACAAACGTTCCTCCAATATCTATAACTAAATACATAAACTATCTCCTTTAAAATAAATAGATTCTAAAGTGACATACAAACCAAAACAGTAAACATTAGTCCTTATAATGAAAATTAGGAATAGCTGTCCAGCGCCTTCTTAATTCATGTGCAATAGACTTCGGCTTGCGATCACGCGTGAAAATTCCTTTCTTATTTCCTTGAACACGAATAATCCCTTGAGTCGTTGCAAAATCCGCAAAGTTCCAAACCTGCTCTCCAATGAACTGATCAAACTCATCAAACACCTCATGGTTCGCGCGATAGAATTCTATCTGATATTCTTCTGTAAACATAATTGGTTCAACATCATGTAATCCGGCGACTGTATCTGCCCCATATTCTGTCATCATAAAAGGTGTATTAGGACATCTTTCAAGCCACCCATTTAATTCAGCACGTAACTTTTCTTTTGCCGACAGTAAATCCCCACCATCTACATACCAGCCGTAATAACGATTAAAGGCAAGTATATCTACCAATTCTGCCACTTTGTCTTTTTTAGGGGTAGACTCAATTTGAGTCACAATAGTTATCGGACGTTTCTGTGGATCAAGATCTCTTGTTAGATCAACCAATGGCTTGAAGTATTCATATGCGCCTTCCTCCTCTGATGCAGGTTCATTAGCGATATTCCACATTACAACGGAAGGATGATTCTTGTCTCTTTCAATTAACTCTTTAATCACCTGTTTATGATGTTCGAACGTTTTTAATTCTTTCCAAGTATTCCGAAGGTTTCCGCCACTATGTAGTACCATCATATTTAGATGCAGCCCTACTGCTGGTACTTCATCTATAACAACAAATCCTTCTTTATCTGCAAGACGCATAACTTCCTCTGAATATGGATAATGAGCTGTGCGAAAAGAGTTAGCTCCAGACCACTTCATGAGATTGAAATCTAATACATTAGAAGCCTCATCAAACCCTCGGCCATGAATGGGAGTATCCTCATGTTTACCATAGCCTTTAAAATAGAATGGCTTATTATTAATAAGGAACTTTCCATCTTTTATCTCGACTGTTCTTACTCCAAATGGCTGCTCATAAACATCCAGTATTTCATTTTGATCTTGCAATTCGATTCTGAGTTTATATAAGTATGCATTTAATGGTTCCCAAAGCTTTACGTTTGGGATTAAAATGGTATTCGAAATCCCTTCTGAGGAACCCACAACCTTACCTGATTCATCTATTACCTTTGCGATAATATTGGATGAGCCAGCCATATCAATTGAATAGTGAACCTTTCCATCTAATTCCGTTAGAATTGTTATATCTCTGACGTACGTTTTCGGTGTAGTATATATTTTTACTGGCCGATGTAGACCTGCATAGTTGAAAAAATCAAAATTAGGCTGATTTCGGATTATATGTCTATCTAGTGCAGTCTCTTTTTTTGTCACAAACCCAACTGGTAAGGTAGTTTCATCTACAATGTTATTAACTGCAACTGTCAATCGATTCTTACCTTTTTGAAGATAGCTATTAATTTCTGCTTCAAATGGTAAAAAGCCGCCTTTATGTTGAATAACAAGTACACCATTTACATACACATTTGCTAAATGCGTAGCAGAACCAAATCGCAACACAATTCTTTCTTCCATCAATATATTAGGTACAGTTAATTCGCGCTCATACCATACCCAGCCAACATGATCACGAATAGCTGCTTTTACCCCCATATCATTGTATGATCCTGGCACAGCCATACTAATAGGGTTGTTAAGTTCAGCTTTATGCCACTCTTCTTGAAATCCAGCACCTAAATCTAGCTTAAAATTCCAGATGCCATTTAAATCTATGACATTTCGTGTTTCCGAGATAATTGGATATAACATGTATAAATCGCCTTCCTTCTTCTAAACTATAGAAATACAAATCCCTCTTAAAAATCAAAGTAACTTGAACTACCCCTGCCCGTATTTTCAAGCAGGCTTACTTGAATTTTTTTCACTTCTTTTCCTTTCTAAATCGCTTACAAGTTGTGTTGTCCGCTTTTTATTAAGTGGATAAAGAAAAGCGAAACAAATAAATACTAATAAAAGACCAAGCGCAGGTATTAATGTAGCAAGCCTATGAATGCCATCTAGGGTTTCTTGTGTTTGAACTTGAAGAGTAGGATTATAGCCAGCTGCAGCTATTGCCACTCCACCAATGCCTCCTGCAACCGCCTGGCCAACTTTACGAGAAAAAGAATAAATAGAGTATATGGTTGCATCCTCCCGTAATCCTGTTAGATACTCATGGTAATCAACCAAATCTGTGATAAATGCCCAGCTTATTAAGTTAAAAAGAGCATAACCAAATAATCCGACTGATAAAATACAAATGAATATTGTTGCTGTTACATTAGGCAAGAAATATAACACTAAATAGGCAAGTGTAGAAAGTAAAAATCCCGCAGATGCAACTTCTTTCTTACCGAATCTTGCTACCAATGGCTTAGCCATTGGCATGCCGATAAAAATTGTTGCTGATTGAACCATACTGAATACACTTAGTAGCTTTGCATCGCCAAAATAATCCTTAAATAAATACGTATTTACAGAACCAATTAACATTAAATTTATTAAGAATAATAGTGAACCAATTAAAAACACAATTAACGGTCTATTTTTAGAAATTCCCTTTAATGTTTTTGCTAAATTAATATTCGGCTGTTCATCCTCGTTCCTTACTACTCGTTCGATACTTAGCTTGTAGCATGCCATATAACTGGATATAGAAAGAATACCAAAAATTATTGCTCCTACTAAAAATTGATTTGCATCCGCTTTATTATCAACGAATAATATCAAAGGTCCTGCAACCCCAACTATCAATTGAGCAAGTGCCGCTCCGAGAGATCTCCAAGTTGACAAAGTTGTTCGTTCTACTGGATCGGCTGTGATAACGGAAGCCATTGATCCGTATGGAATGTTAACCGTACTGTATAATGTTCCCCATAAAATATATGTTACATAGGCATATGCAGTATAAAAACCATTAGACATACCTGGAATATGAATAAACATTAAAACACCTGAAATAACAAGAGGAAATGACATTCTATAAATCCACGGCTTGAATTTTCCATGCTTCCCTGCTTTTCTAGTATCTATAAACCGTCCCCATGTAATGTCCGCAATAGCATCCCATAAACGCGCTATTAGGAATAAGCCCCCTACAGCAGCCGGATTTAAATGAAAAACATCTGTATAATAAACCATCAAAAATGAACCAACTAGAGCAAAAAAGAAATCGTTTCCAAAATCACCAAACAAGTATCCAAATTTGTCTTTTATCCCAAAAGGACGCATACCATTCACCTCAAAAATATTTTTTTTATAGAGATTACGAATGAAAAATTTTGTAGATTAATACTTTCTTGACTTTTGAATCCGATTACATTTATTTTATTTATAAAATAAATGATTAGATTATTTCCCTCTAGACTTTTTAAATAGGAAAATAATCTTTGATAACGTTATCACTTATAGATAAATATTTTTGAAATCGATTTCTAAATATGAGTATAAATTCTCATCCTAAGAAATTATGGTGTTTTTTACAGAATAATAGTGAAATTCACATATTTATTTTAATTTCATTTTGTCTGGAGGTACTATTTATGCAATCTATTAAACAAATAACTGATTTAGAATATATTTGCCATCTAGCTTACAGTATGTTTAAAATCCCTACTTATTTTTTCAACTCTGTAGGGGAGCTTATCCATAAAGCAGTAGATTCCAATTTTCATCATAATCCCATATACCAATCTAATGTGGACATTATTATTGAGCTATTTTCTAAAATGGAAAAACAAAAAGCTATCCCCATCCTAAAGGAGACAGCTTTTTTAGAAAAATACGTATCACTAAGCATTTATTCTAATAACCGTTTTGAGGGAAATATCATTGTCGGTCCTGTAATCAATTTCCGAATGACTGATGAAACCATCACTAGTAGTTTAAGAGATATGGATATTAGAGTGGCGAAAGAAGAAATGCTCCATTATTACTCTAATCTTCCTATACTAAGCAATCTAAAATTTATAAAATTCAGTATGATGATCTATTATATGATTTATCAAAAACAATTGAATATATTAGATATTGTGCAAACTAATAAAGAAATAGAAAAGGAAAATTTAAATATTGAGCCTATAGATAACCAAATTATTGAGAGCCGTCAAAATAAAAATGTGCATACAGATATTTCTCTCGAAAAGAAATTCTTAAATTATATTAAAATAGGAAAAAAAACAGGGTTATTAGAAAGTTTTCATGCTATCAACAAACAAGGTAAAAAAGGGATTCTTTCCAAAACTAGTTATTTAAGAAGTCAAAAAAATATTGCAATATCTCTTATTACACTTGCAACAAGAGCTGCAGTGGAAGGAGGCCTGTACCAAGAAATTGCCTATAGTCTTAGTGATTCCTATATAATCAAGCTTGAAGAATTATCTAACAGCAGAGCAGTGGACCAACTTATCGAAAATGCTCTCATAGATTTTGCAGAGCGAGTAGAGAATTCAAAAAAATATAAGTACTCGAAACCCATTAATATTTGTCAAACTTATATTTTTAACCATCTTTATGAAAATATAACCCTTTCTGAACTTGCTAATTTAACTGGATTAAATCCAAACTATCTCTCTAACCTTTTTAAAAAGGAAGTTGGAATTTCTATAAAGGCATTTATCCAAAAAACTAAGATAGACGAAGCAAAAAACTTATTAAGCTATTCCAATTATTCCTTAACAGAAATCTCAACATTATTAAACTTTCATGACCAAAGTTATTTCACAAGAATATTCAAGCAGGTTACAGGTATCACTCCTAAACAATATATAAACAAAAATTGCTAAGCGTAAAAGTACGTTTTAATTTGGATGGTTCTGATAAGCTTTCCGTTATCAAGATATTTGTTAATTTTCATACAATGCTTGGAATGAATGAGGTAAAACATCTGTGAGATTAGGGCACAATCCACCCCAGGAGCGAAAAAAGCAACATAATCAAGGACATCCCCTATCTAATCAGTTTATACTAATAAAAGAGTAATAAAGGAAGGAGCTAAACTTTATGACAACGAGAAAAGAAATTTTTTCTTATGCAAAAGAAAAGTATGGTACAAATCCAGAGTATCCGTGGAAAAAATTCCAAAATTATGCTGTGTTAAGACATGTTAATCAGGGCAAATGGTATGGGTTAATGATGAATGTTCCTAAAAACAAACTAGGATTATCAGGAGAAGAAGTAGTAGATGTCTTAAATGTAAAATGTGAACCAGAATTAAAAAATCTACTTCAGAAAGAAGAGGGAATCTTACCGGCATACCATATGAATAAGGAACACTGGATTTCTATCATACTTGATAGCCCATACCCTAAAGCTGACATCTATAATTTACTAGATACTAGTTATTATTTAACAAAATAAAATATGTTTATTATAACCTTAAAAGGTTACAAAGAGATAATTTGCATTTCAATGAATTCGTCCATAAATCTACAGTTCTCTCTTGTTTATAACATCTACATTTGTAATATCATAATAAAGGACCCTGCTTTAAAAAAAGGAAGAGTCCTTTATAAAACCCTAAATCTAGCTATTCAATATGGCAGGAGATAAAACCATTTAAGCTGATTATGAAATTAATCTGTGTATATGAACAGCAATATGAACTATTTCCTTAATGTTGAATGTGCCATTCCTAGCTTGAGATACAAACTAGCAATCTGTCAAAAAGCATATTATCTATATCCTTCACTTAGCCAACACTTTACATTCCATGAAAAAATTAGATCATTTTAACAGTCTCATTTTATAAAGAACCACTCTTATAAAAAAGCAATCTCCCTCATTGCTATAAGTATCCCTCCATCTAATAACTACTTACCAAATCCTTTTTTTTCTTAGTAATTATTTTAGTTTCGGAAACGAAAAGGCCAGTTAGGGTCAACAATGTACCAAGAGCTGCCATCCAAGTTAAAGGCTCTTTTAAGACTATCATAGCCGTGATAACGGTAATTACAGGAACAAGATAGATATATACACTTGCTTTAATTGCCCCTAATTTCTTAATGGCTAAATTCCAAGAAACAAAGCAAACTGCAGATGCGCCTAATCCTAGAAAAATGATATTAAATAAGTAGATCGGTTGGGCAAAACGTTCGATTCCTAGTTTAAAGTCAAATAAATATAAAACAGGGATCATAAATAAAATACCGTATAAAAAAATCCGCCTTGTAGCTTGAATCGTATTATATCCATAACTACTAATTTTCTTCGTAATAACGGAATAGATTGCCCATATTAGAGTTGCTGCGACAGCTAGTAGATCACCTAATGGATTTACTTTAAAATTAGCAGTGCCATTAAAACTAATGAGAAAAATTCCTATTAAAGCTAGAATAAAACCAATGAAGAAATTTAATCGCAAAGGTTCACTTTTCAAATAATAATAAGTGAGAATAGCAGTAAAAAAAGGCACCATCGCACTTATTACTCCTACATTAGAAGCAGTAGTAAAGGTCAAAGCAATATTTTCTAAGAGATAATAAAGTGTTACCCCACATAACCCCGCAAGTAAAAATAAATAATGTTGCTTTCTATCTTTCATTTTTAGCCGATATGGATAAATGATGCTCAAGGCTACAATTCCAATGACAAAACGAAAGAATAATACCTCAATGGGAGTAAAATCAGTTAATAATATTTTTGTAGATATGTATGTTGTCCCCCAAATCATTATCGTGATAATTGCTGAAATATGTCCAAAATTCATCTTATTCGCCACTCTTTCCTTCTAGTTGAAACAATTTAATTTACACTATCTATATAAATATTTCGATATTGTCCAGGCGTTAATCCAATAAAGTCCATAAAATAATGACTGAAATGGCTTTGATCCACAAAACCAGTCTGAAACGCTACATCGGTTGGTTTCATCCCTTGTTCTAATAGCTTCTTTGCTTTGTTGATACGCACTGTCTGTAAATAACGATAAGGAGTAATACCACGAATCCGCGCAAACGAACGTAATAAGGTGTATTTATTCATATTGCATACCCCCACCAAATCATCAAGAGAAATCGGATCAACATAGTGCCTTTCAATAAATTCACAAACCTTTGATATTTCCTTGGCCATCTTATCCAATTTAATGTTTTTCTCTATGGCACTATATTCTTCAATCAATTGTTCCATTAAGAAATAAAAAGTTTCTTCTTTCTCCAGATCTCCTAACTCAGCCATGATCATTTGATGCAGGCGCTGTAATAATTCTGCATGTTCACTACGGAAGACGACTGGATCTTTAAAGGAAGGCAAATAGTCTTTACCAGTTATTTCTTCTACCACTTTTCGCATTACTTCTGGTGTAATATTTAAACAACGATAATCTAAGGGCTCATCATCCATTTGTTCACAAGCATGATTATCAAAAGGATTAAAAAAGATCAGATCTCCACTATTAATAACATAATCTTTGTTTCTACATGTCAATTTTCTTTGACCACTCTCGATAAAGCCAATAACGTAGTATTCATGAAAGTGATTAGGAAACTTTTGCATAATCCCGTGAAATCGATAGGCTTCAATTTGCAAATCTTCATCAAAACAAATTTTTCTTTCTTCCCTTCTCATCTGATACTGTTCCCCCTTGTCTTCTGTTTAAATAGCTTAGCATACTTTTATTAGTTGTTCTTGTAGGATATTGACTAAAAAGCTTTAAGCAAATAAAAAAAGCGTCAAAACCATTTATCCTGGTAATAGACGCTGCTAAGAAAAAAATTGCCGCATTTTTTCCATAGCTTAGTTCAAACTTATCTTCAAAATTTTTTCCTATAATCAAAGAATCATTCTCCGCAAAGATGCTCTTCTGCTTTTATGGTTAGCCTAAAGAGACTAGCTTTATTACATTTCGAAGAAGTTATCTCTTTCTACTTTGCACACTCTTAGCGCAAAGCTCTGGTACCACTCTTTTTTTCCTAATTTCTGCGCAGCAAGATGGACGGAATTTTCCTTCCAATTCTTTATTGCCTCTAAGGAATCCCAATAGGAAACAGTAATGCCCAGTCCCTCATCACGTGCACTTTCTACACCTAAGAAACCTTCCTGCTGTGAAGCTAACTCTACTATTTTTTCCGCCATTTTTCCGTAGCCTTTGTCACCTTCCGTTCGCTGGGAAGAAAAGATAACCGCATAGTAAGGTAGTTTAGGAGTTTTAGCAATCCCATTCATTTTTAGTTCCTCCAATACGTCTTATTTTCCAATCACTTTTAATAGATGATTATAGCATCGTTTTACATTTAGTCTGGTAAATTGCTATTTAACAATTGATTATATTCACTCCAAAACTCATCATACATATTTTTATCAAAGTCATCAGAAATTCGTTTCTCTTTTGAAGAACGAAAGAATTCCCTTGCCTCTATCGCAAATTGACAAACTTGAAATTTATATTCTTTTCTACTAAGCTTAACCTTTAAATCAGGATAGTAGATGCTGCCTGATTCCTTGTTGGTACTAGTAAACTTAACAAAATCTGAAAGAAATACGTCATCCCCACAATGTTTTACTGTCCAATGAATGGAAATAGGACAACTCGTCATCAATATTAAACCACATCCATGGAGAATTAACCCTTCATCCTCCTCGGGAGCACAAAGATAATCATTATCTAATGTTCGTAATAAAGCTAATGCCGATTCACTAATCCCCCATTCTTCATCTATTCCGGATTGAGTAATAACGGTGTCATTAACCTTTAAATATATTTCTCCATGAGAGCATAGATCCTCTTCTGAATCAGTTGATCCTAGCCAGTATTGTTTCTTGAGATTGATTTTAAACAGTTGCATTGTTTAACCCCTTATAACCCATTTCTAATTTTATTCAAACTTTTAATTGCTGTTATTACTACGTCTGGACGATCAAGATAAATAGAATGACTAGAATTCTCAGCAAAAATTAATTCACTATCTTTACTAAGTCTAGCCTGTTTCATAATAAGCTCTTCCCACTTATCTTCTAATTTTCTCATCTCCCACTCGGGCAGTCCCTCCGTAATTCCCAATTTAATGTTATATTCTTTATCTCGTCCAATAACTATTAGAGGCAAATTAGGAAAAGCCCCCAACCTCTTTATTCGTTCTCCATCCTTCTTCCAATTACATATTTCCTCGTATATCGTTTTATATAAAGCAGGACTTGTCTGAAATTTAAGAATAAGCTCTTGGAGATGAAGTGGTAGATTTTTTTGTTTATCCGTAAGAGTAGGTTTTACTATTTCTTTTAGTTCAGCTGGTTTCATTAGCGAGTAAGAATGGCATTTCTCTAACCAGACCTCATCCGTACCAGTCTCATCTAGCACTGGTAACTCTAATTCATCTAATTCTTTTAAGTCAACAGAAGTGGAATCAATCAATACGATTCCGGCAATTTTTTCTGGAAAAACCTTGGCATAATGCTGTGCACATAAACCACCATAAGAATGACCAACTAAAATAACGGGCTCAAAAATATTTAATCCGATCAACAATTGACTTAATTCATCTATAACTGCGTTCGTATTACGTATCTCTTCACTTAATGGACTAAGCCCGAGTCCTGGTCTATGAAACATAATGACTCTATTTGATTTCGCTAATGATTTTGTTACTTGATACCACTCATAAAACGAACACCCCATTCCTGTAAGTATAACAATAGGAATTCCTTTACTGCCTATATGTAAAAGTTCTATTTTCTTCTCTTCTACCATTATAAATTGGTTAATCTTATTCACCTCTGCTTTGGAATAATAGTTCTATCTCTTCTTTTTCCAATAACTTACTTATTCTATATAATCTTGTATATTCCTTCTTCTCTTCCATGCCCTGATAGTTTATAAATCATCGTTGTTTTTTATGATGATTACTATTTTAGTGCATTAGGATAATAATAAAAAACGTCTAATTCCTCAAGAGATTTTAGACGTTTATCCTGTTCTTCTAATTTTTTTTTGAATACGTAAGGAACTAATTGCTTACTTAAAGTAAACTTCCCAATTCCTTATATCAATTTACTCCAATCTTCGCTATTAATATTTCAGCTCGAAGTGTCTATTAAGATAATCAATCACCAAACTTCCATTATGAGCAATATCCATTCCAAAAACACCATCTAACTTAAAAAAAACCGCCAGATCTGTTAACGTCTCTCTCACGTTTTTTAAAGTAATAGATTGATTTTTATCTAAGTAGACAGGGAGAGTTTCGATAGTATCTATTTCTCTTTCTTTTACATCACCTAAGCCGCCAGAAAATTTAATGGTTTTGTCTATTTTAAGTTCATCGATTTTAGAAAGAAGCGTTTTTCCAAAATGAGACTTATTTGCACCTGTATCTAAGCCAAAATACAAAGGAACTTGTTTTTTTCCTTTTACTTTTATTATCGGGTATCCACAAAAGAAAAGATTGTTCTTTTCCCCAGCTTTTTGTCGATACTTCTGAATTATAACTTTTTCTTGTCTATAATCGATCTCGAGGTGTAGATATTGGATAATATCCCATCCTATTATGCCGTCTATCTCCATAACTTTTTCTGAATGAGGAATTGGTATCTTTAATAAATCGCTCGCTAATACTAATGTCGACTGATTTAAAATTGTCAGATCATCAATAACAATGGTATCAATGATTGCCAAATCTGAATTGAAATTTTGGTTTGTGGAATTGCCAACTTCCAAGTCTTCGTTTTTTATAAGGGCCATGCCACATTCTTTCACTATAGAATCAGAAATAACTGTCATCCCCGCTCCTGTATCTAACCAAAAGCATTTCTTCCTTCCATTAATCATTACATCAATGGTTGGTGAACCAGATATGCTGCGTTTCATTGGAATACAGATTTTGTCATTAGAAAAGGAGAAGGTTGCCTGTTCAAACTGTCTTAAAGCTTTTGCAATGACTCGATTACTTTTATCAATGCTTTTCTCTTCCAAGAGGCCTAATATCTCTAATTCTTTCCATTCAGAGTTAATGAAATAGAGCTCGAACAATATCTTGGCACAGCTACTTTGTAAGGAAGGATCATTTGACTCCATATACAATTTTTTTAAACAATCCATACTTAAGTCTTCTTTTCCTTCAGTCAATAACTTTAAGGCAGAGACAAACACTTTTTGTTCATCATTCATTCCTGATTCTGCAAAAATGAACTTTCTTAACTCATTGAATATTTCCACTTCTCACCCCTCCAATAAAAGCTTAAACATTCATTTTATACTAGTCAAGACTAATTATATTGATTATTCTAAATATTACATTCGTTTTTTATTAATTCATCTAACATGTACTTTTCTAATGGACCGAGCAGCATAAAAACACCGCCAAATCATTAAATCAACAAAAAAAATCTTCATAAGCATTTTCCTTTCCGTAGTTATTTTGATTATTTCTGCATTATTGACATTGATATACATACTACCTAAACAAGAATGTTATGCTTCTGCTTCCTTCTTCTCTAAAACTCTTTAGAGACAAATATAAATAAAGAAAACGTCGTATCAAGGTATTAGACGTTTCTTCTTAGCACATTTATTCACAAAGTAATCTTTTTTACAGGTCATTTAGTGGTAGTCCCAGGAAAATACGAATTTACAACGTTAAGCAAATTCAACCATAAAAAAGTCGAATTCCCTGTCCTTTAAGGAAAACGACTTTTTTATACGACTTCTTCAAGTAAATCCCCATTAACCTTTTTTTAGGCACTATTTGTAATCTCTGCACAGTGAAATTATACCTGCGCTAGCCCGCCATCCACGAACAATTCAACACCCGTCAAGTAACTGCTTTCGTCTGAAGCAAGGAAAGATACAGCGTTTGCTACTTCTTCAGGTGTCCCAACTTTTCCAGCTGGAACAGTATTTTTGCTATTTTCCATTACTTCTTCAAGTGCATCACCAAAAAGCTCATCATATGCAGGTGTAAGAATAGCTCCTGGACTAACCACATTTACACGGATTTCAGTACCTTTTAGGTCAAGAATCCAGTTGCGAACTAGTGCTCTTAATGCTGCTTTAGATGCTCCATATACACTAAACGCTGGGTTGCCAATTGATCCAGCAGTAGAGCCTGTTACAATAATAGAACCTACTTTGTCCGGGAATAGTGATAACGCTTTTTGAACAGTAAAGATGGTTCCTTTAACGTTAATGTCGAACGTTCTATTAACCTGCTCTTCAGTAATTTCACCTAATGGAAGGAAGTTGCCGATGCCTGCATTAGCAAAAAGAATGTCCAACTTACCTTTTTCCTGCTTTATAATGTCATATAGTTTGTCTAAGTCTTCAAGCTTAGAAATATCACCTTGAACACCGGTTATGTTCTTGCCAATTTGGTTAACAGCTTTATCAAGTTCGTTTTGTCTACGTCCCGTGATATAAACATATGCACCTTCATTTACAAATTTTTGTGCTGTAGCAAGACCAATCCCACTTGTTCCACCCGTTACAAGCGCTATTTTACCTTCAAATTTACCCATACTTAACACTCCTTTAGAATTAATTTTATTTTATGTCTAGTACCTTAAGTACTTGAAGAACAACTTACAAGATATAGTATCCTTCAGTAAGCACATTATCGGAAGTACCCACTTTTTTGTGATATAGTAACTAAAAAGTAATAAATGTGGAATGGAGAGCTTTAGACATGAAAAAATTTAGTTGTGGGTTTGAAGTGACAAAAGAAGTTATTGGCGGAAAATGGAAAGGCCTTGTATTATACTTTTTAATGAATGGACCAAAGAGAACGAGTGAATTAAAGCGCATTATCCCAAATATAACTCAGAAAATGCTGATTCAAACACTTAGAGAGCTTGAAGCCAGTGGACTTGTGAGCAGAAAGATGTATAATCAAGTACCGCCGAAGGTTGAATATTCATCCACTGAACTTGGAGAATCTCTTAAACCTATCTTGCAGGAGCTCTGTCAATGGGGAAGCCATTATGCGGAGCAAGAGTATGCAGAAGGTGAATATGAAATTGTACAACCAGAACAAGGTTCATATCAAGATAATATAATTTCATAGAGATCTAAAGGGATTAGTCAACTTAATCAATACCTTCAGAATAAGGTTTAGGAATACTTGAACGCACTATAAAGATATAATTACATAATGTAATACAGCATTACCTAAAAACACGGAGCTACTTTAGGTTAGATGATTCTTATTATTATTTTAACTTTATAGTTTGGTATCTGATATATTTTCTAAAATTACAAAAAGAGAAACACAATATATTAAAAACTAGTCTAGATAAACTCGGCTAGTTTCATTGTTTAAACTTTCTCTTGTTATTCAATCATCCCCATTAGTTCAATAAAAAATGCGATACCCCTGTCCTATATTAAGACAGGGGTCATAAAGTTGTTGTTAACTTGTTTAGAAAAAACATTATTGGATAATATTTTTCACCAGAAAGTTACTCCTGCATTATCTGAATAAGGTTGCCGCAAGTATCGTCGAAGACAGCTATTGTTACTTCGCCCATTTTTGTCGGCTCCATTGTAAACTTCACGCCGTTTTCCAATAATCGTTCGTACTCTTTATGAATATCAGCAACGCCAAACATTGTTACCGGAATGCCTTCGGTAAACAGTTTCTTTTGATACTCTTTAGCGGCCGGATGGTTATTAGGTTCGAGCAAAAGCTCGGTACCTTCTTTGTCTTCGGGAGAAACAAGCGTTATCCACCTATATTCTCCTGCTGGAACGTCATGCTTTTTTACAAAGCCCAAGGTTTCTGAATAAAACTCTAATGCCTTGTCTTGATCTTGTACAAATATACTGGTAACAATGATTTTCATATTTCTTTGCCTCCTTTGATATTGCCATGTATGTTGCTCTAGTCTCATTAACTATTTGTTTATATTATACTATTAAGAGCGAATAATAAAGTTAGCTCAATTTTTGGGAGAAGCAATGGTTCTCTCTACAATAAATACCTGACCCTATAGTTACATAAAAAAATACTCATTTGCCAGTTAGTGTACACTTGTAGTTTCCTTCTTTTCATCCGCTTCTTACATTAGATAGGAATAAATGTAAGAATTACGGCCCGATATTTTGTGAAAATCTCAACAAATACCCATCTGGATCTTGAACCAAAAATTCTTTTTGTATGTATTCACTATATTCGTTTATCATAACTTCCTTAAATAGCAGAATATTATGTTTCTTTATTTTATGTAGAATCTCCTCTATATTCTCTACTTCAATTTGAAAATTAATGCCCCGTCCATATGGGTAATTAAGTTCACCAGTTTGCCAAAAGCCATTATATTGCTCAATCATCATCTGTGCTCCATTTAGTGAAATAAAAGCAAAGTTATCTTCCTTACGTTCATATTCGAGTTTAAAACCCAATATACCTAGATAAAATTCCTTTGATTGCTGAATATTCTTAACTGATAATTCTGGTATCAATTTATTAAAATTCATATAATGGCTCCTTTTAACTTCTATATTTATACAAGTATATTATAAATCCACAACATTTTGAATTATTGTACTTACTCTAACCTCCCTCGATAGTGATATTAGAAAAACCTTTTTTTAACAAAAAGAAGCGTTAATCCTTCTCAACCTAAATTATGGTTTAAAACAGTAAAAGTCTAATTCTATTATATTCACACGAATATTCGCTTTATTTTTGACTGTATTTATCTTGGACATTGCCTATTCCTATTTTCCCTTCTCTATAACTTTGTTAAAATACTGCAACACTATAACACTTTCCTATTATAAGTAAAAAAAGCTTATATCATTAGGTTAGGAGTTTACTAATATTTTCGAGTGTATTTACATGTATATTTTTTCTTCTTGCTTCATCAAGAATTAATTTGGCACTGCGTCCAGTTATAGTATTATTTCCTTCCATTAAAGATCGTGCTGTACTTCCACTTTTAAAGATAAACTTGGACATTATAATCCCTATAATTTTTGGTGATATCGTTGAAAGTAAAGTATTTAAAGCATCATAACTCATTCCTCGCTCCTTCATTATAGGCTTTAGCTGTCTAAGATTGATGGAAATGTTTCCTAAAGCATCGATAGAATCCATCAATCCTATAAAACTCCCTTCTTTTAAAACTTCTATTTCAACAGCTACATTTAAGAGGAAGTGGTTCAATAAGAACTTTTTAAAGTTAGTCTGCCTTTTAAGGCTGAATTCTGCTTGCTCAAATAATGTGTATACTTGCTGAACTCGTTCTTTCGAAGCCTTCCCTATATCACCTATCATAATAATAGAAGAAAACGCACCATTAATTGTGTTTGTCCCTACTGTTCCCCCGCCAGCACCAGGAAACCCGAATATAATTTGAGTTTGTGGTAATATTTCTGTCTGCTTGATTGGATCCTCCCAAAAGTTATTAAAAAACAGTACAGTAGCGTTATTCACCTTATTATTCAATGTTTTTACAACAGAACTGATTTGTTCAATATTGACGCTCACAAAAATCAAGTCATAGTTATGATTTTGTGGAATTTCATATATTAAGTTAGTTTCCCACGATACATTAATCTTTTTAGACTTCCGTTTCCTCCGATCGTCTAGCTGTAAGTTCAGCATTGGCGTATACTTATCTATTGATTCTGGTCTAATATAAAAGTCAATATTATTTCCATTTTCTTTAAAGATCCAAGCATATTGAGTAGAAATCACCCCACGCCCAATAACTAAGATATTCATTAAATCCCCCTCCAGTTCGTTAATTGAACAGTTGTTGATTTAATAGTATCATTTGTATTACAGGAAACAATCATCAAAAGCCATGATATGTTGATTAATGAACATCATCCTAAAATTGTTGAGGTGTGGAGATGGAAAGAAGAAAAAGGAGAACGCAAAAGCTAATAATAGACACTTTTTTCTTATTACTTAATGAGAAACCGTTTGATAAAATCACAGTAAATCAAATTACAACATTAGCTGATATTAACAGAGGCACTTTTTACCTTCATTATCAGGATAAATATGAATTACTAGAAAAAACCATTAAAACCTATATAAATCAAATGGACCAATACTGTCTTCATAATCAAGAAATGACTATTAACTCACTTACTTTAGCTTTTGATTACTTAAAGGAAAATTACAATTTTATTGAACCCTTATTGAGGAATGAAGGGTATCAACTATTCCAACACGAACTCAAGTCATCTATATCTTCCTTTATTGAAACTTCCGATTTATTTGATCTCCGCGTTGTTAGTATTTTGAAAAGAAGGGCTATCATATCAACTATTCTAGGAACTATTGAATGGTGGTTAGCTGAAGATGAATTGAACACAGATCCATCAGAAATTGCTGCTGAATTAAAAGATATAATCTTTTCCATCATTACATAAATTTATTATATAATCTTGGTTTAAATATGGGCTGCTTCTCTTGGGGAGTATCGATAGTAAGAACACGAAATACCATTTCCTTTTCTAAAGAGATATTGTTGATTTTTTCGTGATTAACAGCTTTAAACTTTTTGAAAGACTTTTAACCTAACAAAATTCTGTGTTAGTAAGTGCGTAATCATAGTTACTGTCGTGTTTAGTAGGGGATTTATAATCGTGCTATCCGATAAAAGGCTATTAATAGCTTTTCGCCGCAAATTTAATTATCTTGTAAAACTTGAAGCTTTCTCCCCTACTTTTCATTAACACTAGAACCGTTATTTACATTTTTCGCCTTAACTCCTCCAGCTTGTTTTAAACAATTGCCTGATTTTATTATTTTATAACGTTTAAGTTCAACTTCTTTATTACACACATTGCAATAGCTTTTCGGTCAAAAGAAACCCTCTATAACAGGGCGTTGCACCAAATATCTCCATTAAATATACGGTTATTATCTACCAAAACAACTCTTAAGTTCCCAGAAGAACTTAAACGTAATTTTTGTTGATAATACCTTAAAAGTTGCTGCTGCGTACGATTATCGCTTTTATAGTGTAAAATGACTAAACTTTTATTTTCTATCTCTACCAAGCTTCTGAACATTCCATTTATATGGCCATCATCTCCGTTAAAACCATAACCAATCACACATACTATGTCTGATTCAACAAAATGATCATAAAGATTAACATACTTTCTTGACATACTGACAGAAGTCAAAGGTTTAACACCACTTTGAGTAAACATAAATGGTACAAGAATTCTTCCTTGTCTCTCCTCGGAAGAAGGTTCTGTTAAAATTTCATTTTTGTATGGATCATAGTATTCATTTACACTTCCATTTAAATGATACACAGGTGTTTCTGCTAATTCTGTCCCTGCTAATACCTGTTGTACAAAATTGTTATAATTGGTAGTTCCCACAGCTTTAATATGAAAATAATTTCTTAAATTTATTAAGTCGTGATAATATCCGGGACCATCTGAAATTCTTGTTTCATCAACATGGACTTTGTTAGTAATATATCTTTGAACAGTATGAAGGAATATAGCAATCCGACTAAATTTAGCCCATTGCGCTTTAGGATTATACAGGTATCTAAAATGACTATCTATTAAAGCTTGGTAATCCATTGCTTGGCAATAAATTTCTTCTAATATGCTTCTACCAAGTTCTCTAAACACTGTAAGTCCGTCTGTATCTTCCTTTAAATCAATAGAGGTTTCTTCAATTACAATTTCCATTCCAGTTTGTCCAACACCTTGATAATTCAAAGAAAAAACCCCCGATAAATCATCAAATACGTTTAATTCATCAGGTGCTGCAGTAAACAATTCTTCGTTTAGCTGCGAAACAAGACTTTGACCAATTGCTCCAACCAATAATTCCAAAAAAGCCCTTACAATTCTTTTCAAATAACGATCTGTTGGATATTTTTCTAATAATCTTAAGAATGCTGAAAAATAGTCAGATTCAAACAGCAATACACTGGAAGCAAGCTTCTCATTTAACCGAATTGCTTGATTATATCTCATATCACCAATTTGTTCGCCTGTTTCGTTTGTAAACTTATCACGTATTATTGTTTCATTAAACTTCCATTTATTTAACAACTCAGAAACGTTTTCATCAAAACGATCCAGATAATCCAAAATGTTGCTTCTTCTATTTTCCAAACTAGAGGCAATAAGGCCTTCAAACTCTCCTTTTCCAAAAACATTTAATCTCTTACTCGCATAATTATCTGGAAGCCATTGAGTAGCAATCTGTGACCTAGAGTCTAGGCTTTGAATCTGGCTTCTAAATATTTCTTTATCTTCTTCATTTGAAACTCTAAATATTTCTAATGCAAACTTCCCTCCAGAAGGTAAACCATAGCCTATTTCTGCACCTGCTCCGAAAAATACTGATAATGTTGGTAAACTCAAGCATTTTCACCTCATCCATTTATTTTTCTATTATTTTACTTCAATATTCAAAAGGTTAGAACACCTCCCCCAAAAAAGCACTCTACATACATGAATCATTGAACTCCTTGTTATTCTTTTCCGCTATACTCTAAAATATTTAAACCCTCAGATGCCTCTGGTGCTTCAAAAAATTTAGTAACATGAATAAACACCGCTTCTGTGTCAAAAGCTGATCTTTCTGGTTGTTCATTACGCCTTTGTGCGATTTGACGTAAGCATTGCTCGTTATTTAGATTAAGGAAAATTAGTTGATGGCTTGCATTGACCTCTGACGCCACATCCAAAAACCACTTTCGCAGTTTTTGAGTGTTTGCTGGAAAATCCATCACTACATCTGTACCAACACTTAATATGTTTTGGACATGCTTTTTCACCAATGACTTGAGTTGCGCTGAGAATTTTAGATAGTCCTCAAATGATGCAATTTGATTAGGATAAAGAGATGAAAGCCATTCATCCTCAGACAACAGTACCGCATGTTTATCTATCGCCAATTGCTTTGATTTAGTTGATTTTCCAGCTCCCATTTTTCCACAGAAAAAGTATAGAGTCCCCAATTTTTTCATTTTTTTAGTTATTCTCCTCTTATTAATATTTAAAAGTTAAGATTTATATCCAGTATACTTATTCTACCGATATCGTTTATTTTCCTTTTTTAGCAAACCCGCTCTTTAATTCCATAAAAAGAGATGCCGTAGCACCTTCTGTTCCTAAATATAAGTCTAGTTAAAATGTAAGCCTCACATTTAATTTTCATTATAAAAAGATTGACACATAACTAACAATAACACTATACTGTTAATAACAGTAATATATTGATAAAAAGTTCATTACATAAAATTAGGGGGTTCTATCTATTATGAAACATACAGGGAGACATACTGGTGCATTTCTTTTGCTGTTTTTAATGGAGGGAGATAATTATGGTGGAAAACTGTTGCAAAAATGTAAGGAAGAGCTTCCCATCAATCCAATTGATAGCGCCATACTATATCGCACACTAAAAAAATTAGAGGAAGAAGGTGCCATTGATTCTTATTTAGATGTTTCTGATCAAGATAAACCGGTAAGGATGTATAAAATTACTACACTTGGAAAAAGAAAATTAGAAGAATTTCAAATTGATATTCAAGAAAAAATTAAAAATTTATCATTTTTCCTGGAAAAATACAAAAAAATGGAATTGCGAAAATAATGGTTAATGGAATTGTTTTATATACGATAGCTGCTATTTATCTGAGCCTGTCTTTTATAAAAGACAAATATAAAACAAAGGTAGCCTTATTAAGCTCATGGAAAATGTTTCGCAATGTTTTACCGGATTTATTAGCCATTATGCTCTTCGTTGGGCTGGCACTTTCTTTATTGACACCGTCTCTTATTTCTTCCATTATTGGGGAAAATTCCGGTTTACTTGGTATCCTTTACTCAACAATCATTGGATCAATTGCTATAGTCCCAAGCTTTATCGTTTTTCCTCTTGGACATACATTAGTTCAAAATGGCGCTGCTCTTCCACAAGTTGCTGTATTAATGTCGACATTAATGTCTGTAGGACTGGCAAGTTTATTTATGGAGCAAAAAACTTTTGGTCAAAGTTTTGCTTATGCCCGAAATATTTCTGCCATAATAATGTCTCTTCTATTTGCATTAATTATTTGGGTGGTGATGACATGAAAAAGCTAAAAAGATATCGCTTCTTTCTCATTTTATTATTAGGGCTTCTGCTTATAGCATTTATGAATCAAACGATTGCTGCAAAAACAGTTCAGTTAACTGGTAAAAATATTTTGGATATGTTAATTCTACTTCCTCCAGTATTTATATTAGTGGGATTATTGGACCAATGGGTAAAGAAAGAAACACTCGTTAGATATATGGGGGAAAAATCAGGTATAATTGGTGTCCTCTTCACCTTATTATTAGCAACAGTAGCTGCTGGACCTCTTTATATAGCCTTTCCAATCGCAGTACTTTTATTGAGAAAAGGAGCTAGCATCCGCTATATAGTGTTTTTTTTAGGGGCTTGGTCAACAGTGAAATTGCCAGTTCTAGTGTATGAATTTACTTCATTTGGTCCTAAATTCACACTTATTCATATTTGTTTCGGACTCGTGTTTTACTATTTAACAGGAATTCTTTTTGAAAAAATGTATAGCCAACAAAAGTTGCTAAAGTATGATACAACTATCGGAAAATAGATTTAAATCATTTAATATTTTAAACCCCACAATTCCAAATTCTTTAGTAGCTGTAGTCATTAAATTGATAACATTCTGTTAGTCTTTTTAAAAGCAATACAAATAAAACTCCAACGAATTATAGAAACTCATTTAATTTAACGTCACATACACTTCGCCCAAAATGCCTGAAACCTCTTGATCAATCTCCCGGTGGAAGGCAATTATATGTTTCTATGGGTGAAGCCATTGAACGAGAGATTGTTAGATTACTTAGGATTGTACTCGTAGTATCTATTATAGAAAGCCTCGGTTAAAGACTATGTATAATTATTTTGAAGTTGAACTTATTTAAATACACCTTTTCTTTTGCAAAGCCAATCTTCTAAGGCATCTTCGTGTTGCTTAGTGAATAATTTCGGTATTTTATTTATTGGAAAGTACTTCAAATCCAATGTCTCAATACCATCTGCAGTAAGTTCCCCATCAATTGGCTTACATTGAAAAAAGTGAGTAATAGTCTGAGCTTTATCTCCGTTCGGAAACTCAGCAGAATATTTAGAGTAGACACCAATAAGATGTTCAACCTTAACATTTAATCCTGTCTCCTCAAGAATTTCTCGTTTTGTTGTTTCTTCAAGAGATTCTCCTAGTTCCATAGCACCGCCTGGAAAACCCCACTCATTTCCATCTCCCCTTTTTTGTAAGAGAATCTCATTTCGTTCGTTATAAACAATACCTCCAGCAAAATTAAGAAATATTAAATCTTGTCCCACTTTTCCACGAATATAGCGAATGTAGTCACTAGATGTAGTCATAAATTTCCTCCTATATATAAAATACAAGTTAATTATATACCAAATAGAATAAAATGGTATTTCAAGTTATATTTTTCCGTCTTCCACTAATTCCCTTTTGTCTAATAACTTAATAAAAAAGCATTAATCCTTCTTAATCTTAATTATGGTATAATAAAGAAAACGTCTAACCCTTATGTATCAAGGGGTTAGACGTTTCGTTTTTATTTTTTATTCTACCAATGTAGAGTTAACATATATTTCTTAATGCTATTATTTTAGTGATCCTAAATATTCCTTTTGATCGATTTAATTGCATTAAAATGCATTCCTTCATGATATAGACAAAAACTTACTAATTCTTTCACTGTTGATAGGGTAAGACCTGTAGAAGTAGTGTAGGGTATTATCTCATCATCTAAACGATCTTCTAAATTTTGCTCTATTCTGTTTAATTGAATTCTTAGTAGCTGAATTAATTAATGAATCGTTGGTAACTCTTGATTTCCCCATTCGGCAGCCTTTATACCCGAACCGAACAATTCCATAAAATCATTTAGTAATTGAGTTTCTTCCCCTATAATTTGAAAACCTTTTAATGGTAGTGAATTTATACATAAAACTAAGGAAAAGTGGTTATATTCCAGCCTTATACTTATTGCATTTCTATATAAATTCATTTAGCTTTGAATTAATTCAAAGCTTTCTTTTAAAGGTAAATCTTCACTACTAGAACCGATATAAACATCAAATTGACCTGGCTCGCTAGCAAAGCTTAAATCACTTTGATAAATTTTCAATTGCTCCTCTGTAATTGTAAATGAGATTGTTTTCACTTCGCCTTTTCTAATAAATACCTTTTTGAAGTCTTTTAGTACCTTTACTGGTCTAGCAGTACTGCCAAACTGGTCTCTTATGTAAAGCTGCACAATCTCATAACCGTCATAATCCCCAGTATTTTCAACCTCAACTGTTACAATTAATTCATCATGGCTATTTTGCCTTATTAAATTTTTATTAAGTGAGACAGAGTTATACTGATAAGTTGTATAAGATAATCCATAGCCAAAAGAGAATAATGGTTTATTAGATTCATCAATATATCGTGAAGCAAAGCGATAAAAAGCATTTTCTGGCAGATCTGGTCTCCCTGTGTTTAACTCATTATAATAAATTGGTATTTGTCCAACACTCCTCGGAAAAGACATCGACAGCTTTCCTGATGGATTACTTATCCCATAGAGAATATTCCCTAAGGCCTTACCTCCCATAATACCAGGAAACCAAGCCTGTATAAGAGCATCTGAGTGTTTTTCTACATCAGTTAAAATTAAAGGACGCCCACTATAAATGATAGTAATTATTTGTTTATTTAATTTTTTTATAGCATCGAATAATTTTTGCTGAGGTTTAGGTAATGTAATCTCTGTACGTGATCCACCTTCACCACTCTGAAAAATACTTTCACCTAATGCTAGTATTACAATTTCAGAGTCCTTTGCTAAGTTAACAGCTTCTTCTATTAATTCATCATTACTTATTCTTTCATTTGGAATTTTATCTTCAAATTTTCCAAGTAAGTGTGCCGTTTCCTTCTCTATTAAATGTGATCCTCTGCAAAAAGGATTCTTATTATTCCCTACAATCTCGTTTATCCCATCTTTCAGTGTAATAGTGTCATTTATATCGCCTTTTATAGCCCACATACCAAGTGTTGATTTTTCATCGTGATATGGTCCAATAATTGCAGCTTTTTTGCTCTTTTCTAATGGCAAGACACCATTATTCTTTAATAAAACAATCGATTCCTCACTTAACATTAAAGCAGTCTTTTTATGCTCAGAACATAAGATACTAGAGTTTTCTGCTGATCTTTCTTTTAATCCTCTATATGGATCTTCGAATAAGCCCAGATCATTTTTTAAGGATAAAATCCTATAAACTGCTTTATTTAGTAAATCCATCATTTGCTCATTGTTATTAACTATTGCACCTAATTCATTAGCAAAAACCGATGTTTTCATATCAATATCTACTGTTGCTTTTAATGCTAGCTGCGCTGCTTCTTTTGGTCCATTAGCATATCCATGAGTAATTAATTCCTCAACAGCTGCATAATCTGAAATAAGTACTCCCGCGAATTTAAATTCATCTCTTAATATCATTTTATTTAACCACTCGTTACCGGTTGAAGGTACGCCATTTAAAGTATTGAATGCCGTCATAACAAGCTTAACTTTTGCTTTTACTGCCGATAAATAACTCGGTAAATATACCTCCCGCAATGTATGCTCAGACATATCTACTGCATTATACTCACGCCCTGCTATAGGGGCTCCATATGCTGCAAAGTGTTTAACACATCCAGCAATTTTATCTTTCGGTATTTTTTGCTCGGAATTACCTTGAAGTCCTTTTATTACTCTTTCTGCAAATAATTCGGCCATAAGCGTATCTTCTCCAGGAGATTCCATCACACGGCCCCATCTTGGATCTCTTACAATATCAACCATAGGAGAAAATGTAACGTGTAATCCTTCTTCATAGGATTCCTTAGCACTAATGGAAGCTGCTTCTTCTATTAAATCAAAGTTCCAACTACAAGTTTGTGCCAATGGAATGGGAAAGATAGTTCTAAATCCATATATAATATCTGCCATAAAAAGCAAAGGGATTTTATGGCTTGAGTTTTCTAAATATTTCTCTTGAATTTTAATTATTTCATGAGCATTAGTAATATTTAAGATTGATCCTGTATGATAAATATTATAATTTTCATTTAATCCTAATTTTTTTATTGGACCAGTTATCGTTTCTTCCGTTTCATTAGTAAAAAAATCTCCAGTTAATTGCACAAGTTGACCGATTTTTTCCTCAACGGACAGAGAATCGATTAAAGCCATAACTTCATTTTTTTGCATCGATACTCCCTCCTTATTATTTTGTTTTTGGGTGATCTTTATATCCAAAAAGATAGGTAAGAATAAATGCCACACCAAACCCGATTAGGGATACTAATAAATATCCAAAAATTTGACTATTCAGAAATAGCAAAGTCCCTGGAATAGCTGTGATAGACATTCCTGTGGCTGATAAGTGCATTAACCCAGCTACAAATCCACCAGCAGCACCCCCTATTAATCCCATAATAAAAGGCTTCCCGTATCTTAATGTAACACCAAAAATAGCTGGCTCAGTAATTCCTAGTAATGCAGACATAGTGGAGGGATATGCAATAGCCTTAGTTTTCACATTTTTTGATTTAACCGCGACTGCAAATGCTGCTCCTGCTTGAGCACAGATCGAAGCAGTACTTATCGGGTTAACCAAATTTTTTCCTGTATCAGCAAGCATTTGGATTTCAATTAAATTAAGAGGATGGTGCAATCCTGTTATAACGATTACTTGATTAATCCCACCATAAATTAAACCACCAATACCAAATGGTAATTCTAAAACATATGTTACTGCATGTAATAATAATAATTCTACTTCATGAAAAACAGGGCCAATTAAGAAAAACGCTAAAACTATCATAATTAATAAAGTGAAGAACGGAGATAAAATTAAATCGAGAGCACTTGGCACTCTTTTTCTAATAAATCCTTCCACCTTTGCTCCCAAAGCCCCAACAATAAATGCAGGAAGAACAGAGCCTTGATAGCCTGCAACTTTTATAATTCCGAAAAATTTTAAAGGCTCTGCTACATTTTGTGCAACATCCCATGATGTGGGCAGACTTGGATGTACAAGCATTAACCCTAACAGAATTCCTAATAATTGCGAACCTCCAAATACTTTGAAAGCAGACCAACAAACTAATACAGGAAGAAATGCAAAAGCAGTATCTGTTAATATTTGAGTAAACTTAATAAAATTATCTGAAATATGATCTGGCGTTAAACCAAATACTGCGAGGATATCAGGTTGTAAAATCAATCCTCTTACTCCCATAAATAACCCAGTAGCTACCAATGCCGGTATAATTGGCACGAATACATCGCCGAACAAACGTATCATTCTTAAAAAGATATTATCATCTTTATCTGAAGCAATCTCTTTCAATTCAGACTTTGTTGTTCCAGATACGCCTTCTTGTACCATCGCATCATAAACATGATTTACTGTACCCGTTCCAAAAATAATTTGATATTGACCAGAAGTAAAGAAGAATCCTTTAGCAAAATCAATATTTTCAATCAATTCATCATCAATTATATCCCTATCTTTTACGATTAATCTTAGCCTAGTAGCACAATGAGCCATCGAAATAATGTTGTCAGTCCCACCAATACCACGTATTACTTCTTGAGCAATATTTTTATAATTTTTATTACTCATTTCTCCCCCTCATTTCTGTTTATTAATTATCAAAAACACGCGTAATTTACGCTAACCACACAAATAAGGATAACAGGAATACGTTTACATTACGTTGCATTTTCTTACTAATTAAGGGTCATTTTTTGACCTTTTATAGTATTTGGGATTAATATTCATAGTTGATCGAAAATAGTTTCTAAATGATTTTACATTTGAAAAACCTGATTCATAGGCAATTTGTGTAATGGTTTTATCTGTTGTATTCATAAGCTCAATTGCTTTTTCTAAACAAAGATTTCTTTTAAAATCTATGAAAGTCTGTCCAGTTATTGTATGAAATAATCGAGAGAGATACGCTTCAGAATATCCACAAGCATTGGCAATTTCTTTTAAGCTAGGATTATCTTTATAGTTATTTTTCAGATGCCTTATTACAATTTCAAGCTGCTTCAATTTTAATTGTTTGCGATTATTATCTTCACATTTCCCATTAGCTCCAGAGGAAAAATTTGTTACCAATAAATATTTTAGATGAAGTATTTTACTCTGTTCTAATAAGTAGTCATATTCGTTCGTCGATACATGGTATTCTATAATTTCAGTTATTATTTTCCTAGTATAGTCTATTACTTGCGCATCATATTTGTTTTCGCAAGTGCTTAAATGAATCGATTTATTTTCTTCTTCAAGAAAATTTCCAGGAAACTGAATGATGCATACATTATTATGAGTTATACTTTGGGTAGAATGTGGGGTATTAGAATTGATTAATAGCAAATCTCCCTTTCCTAGGGTAACAATTTTCCCTTCATACCAGACTTTTAGCTTTCCTTCTACACAATAAATTAGTTCAGGACTATCGTGCCAATGCATAGGTATAATTCTTTCTGTATCTTTGGCTTTGAATGAGAAAAATTTTATTGTTTTTTTCTGATTTATTTCAATATATTCATATAGTTCACCCATCAGTAATTTATCCTTTCGCCCCTATTAAACATTTTCCATACATTATAGCAGATTAATAAAATGAAGGAATTTAAAATAATCAGTGTATTAATAAAAACTTATTAATCGCTTTCTCATTTCAAACAGAATTGATTATAATCTTTAAATTCTGATGTCGTCTATTCTAATACAAAAAAAGGACTCCCTTTATAAAGAAAGTCCCATTTTATATTGGTTTTCATACCGTTCTTTATTCACATTACTGATATATTCAATAGCTGGAATCTCGTTCTAGCTTTTTGATTTTACGCTTATCTTTAATCAAACGATTAAAAGACTAAGCCTTTCCCCATCATTACTTCCATCCTCTTTTAATTAACAGCTATAAGGGAGGCAACGGTCATTATGATAAAAATAAAAGAAATGGTAAACCATATTGTATTTTTAGTAGTGCTATCTTCCTCTTGTATTTTCTTTAATAAGGATACTAGATTTAAACAGAAAATAATGCAATAAACTGGTAGTAAATAAAAACCAAAAATAGCAAAAAACTCTATCATTCATTCACAACCTTAATTTTCGTATTTCCTAAACTTATAGATATTATGATTGTACATTAATGTAGAGTCTAATTCTAATTCTAATTCTAATTCCATCTATATCATCTTTGCTAAATACTCATTTTCTGTTTTGATTTACTTCTACTTCATCCACATCTGCGGCACATCGAAAACCTAAATTGCCACTCGAGCTATCTATCGTGTTGCTTGTCCTTGCTGCCACTCGATAGCGATTACAATAGGAATCATGGCATAAGTAGGATCCGCCACGCAGCGATTTTGTGTTACCATTTGGAGGTCCTTTTGGATCTTGCAGGGAATCTTTCTGATGGTATGTGGGATGAAACCAGTCTGAACACCATTCCCAGACATTTCCCGCCATATTGTAGAAACCATATCCATTCTCTTCAAAACTGTCTACTGGCGCTGTCCCTAAATAACCATCTTCTATGGTATTCACTGTAGGAAACTCCCCTTGCCAAATATTACATATATGCTTCCCGTTCGGATTTAGCTCATTCCCCCATGGATATTTATTCTGTTCTAATCCTCCGCGGGCTGCATACTCCCATTCAGCCTCTGTTGGCAGCCTTTTGCCAGCCCATTTACAATAAGCCATGGCATCATTCCAAGATATATGAACAACAGGGTGATTCCAACGATCTTCTATCGAAGAATTGGGACCTTCTGGCTTTTTCCAATATGCTCCTTCTACTACACGCCACCAAGGTGTATTTCTGGGAGCTCTTGTATATATAGCAGCATCTTCCTTTGCTAACAGCAAATGAAATACAAAGGACCAGCCAAATTTTTCTGCATCTGTTTTATAATTTGTTTCTTCTATAAAACGTGCAAATTCCTCATTAGTAACTGCATATTTATCCATATAAAAGGGGCTTATCTTAACTTTCCTGATTGGTCCTTCTCCATCTAAGGGAAAACCATCTTGATCCTCTGTTCCCATTAAGAATTCTCCTCCTAGAAGAAGAAGCATATTTTTGCGGGAGTAAGAACTATTTTTTGTGAAAGTAGCATCTTCTCTTCCGAAATTTATAAAGTCCATTGACTCTCTACTTGCAGAACAACATGATTTGCTTTGTAATTCCTTATCCATACTTGTCTCCTTCCTAAAAAACAAAAATCCCTGCGATGCCAGCACCTAATAGAACAAATAAAGGATGAGCCTTCCATCTCCATAAAAAATAGAGAGAGACCAAACATATAAGCAAAAGAGAAATCATTTCCATATTAACATTTAAAGAAATAACATGATTCGAATAAGCAAATTTCCAAGCAGCATAAACAATTAAACTAGTAACAATTGGTCTTAGTCCATAAAAACTCTGTTTTACTAATTTATATTCATTTACTTTTGTAAAACAAATAGCCATTAATAGGATGATGACCAGGGAAGGAATCGTCATTGCTAAAGAAGAAATAATTCCTCCAGGAACTCCTGCTAGCTGATAGCCAACTAATGTGGCACTATTTGTTGCAATTGGACCTGGAGACATGCCGGCAATCGCCATTATATCAGTAAATTCATTCGTACTTATCCAGCCTCTAGCAGATACCCCCTGCTCAATAACAGGGATCATTGCATAGCCGCCGCCGAAAGAAACAGTTCCGATTAATAAAAAAAATAAAAATAGTTGAACGAGCATGCTATCCTCCCCCTAACTTGCTTGATCTGCTTCGTGAACTTGACTCTCCTCTTTTTCCAGCTTCACAGCCATTCCTAGTTTCTCTTTAACTTTTGCAATCATGATTCCTAGTAAAGCACCTAGTAGGATAACCACGATAGGATGAAGATTAAATATAATCATACTTACTATCATCACAATTGATAATACGGCGGTTGATTTATCAATAATGGACGTCTTTCCTATCTTTATTGCCGCATAACCAATAAGCGCCACTACTGCTCCACTAATCCCCTTAAATGCTGCATTTACAAAGACATTGTCTTGAAAATATAAATATAGACTGCCTAGAATTAATACAATCAGAAATGTTGGAAGAAGGGCGCCTAGCATAGCAACCAATGCTCCTAGAATTCCGCCTAGGCGATATCCAATAAATATAGACGCATTTACTGCAATAGCTCCAGGTGCTGTTCCCGCAAGTGCTAACGTATCTGATATCTCTCCCATTTTCATCCATTTTTTTCGGACTACTATTTCTTTCTCTATAATGGGGATCATCGCATAGCCACCGCCAAAGGTAACAGGGCTCATCTTGCAGAACACCCAAAATATTTGAAACAACGATACTTTCAACTTCATATAATCTCCCTCCGTCTATTTCAGAATAGAACGAATGAGTTTTCTGTTCTTTCTTTCATTATAGCACACTTTTATCCATTTTGGATAAAAGTGTGCAAATTAAGCAATAAACATCTAGAAATTCATAAAACTTCTAGGCATGAACTATCTATAAATCTCGTCTTACTCTATGAGAACTCCTTAATTATATATGCATAACCAAAGAGTCCTCACTTAAATTTATAAATTATCTTCTTTCTAATCCTAAACGTATATATTGCTCTTCTGGCGCATCGCTCTTCTGCATTAGATCTACTAATTTATGACTCATTTCCTTTTCCAATTCTTTATCAACTATAGGCTTTTCTTGTTTCGGGTCATTTTGGATATCAAATAATAAGCTGCCAGTCTTATAAGAATTATAATAACTCTTCACTGGAATTTTTAAGTAAGGGGAATAGTTTGTAAATCTTGTTCCTGGTTTTAATTCCGCTTTATTTATTGCTTCTTGATCTAAGAATCCCCTTATCGCGGTGACTGCTAAAGTATGATTATATAGGGGACCATTTTCTTCCTGACTGGAAGCTCTCATATAAGTATATCTTCCATCATGGATATTTACATAAGAACCGTGAGTGCCAAACAAAATGGACTTATGATTTTCTTCTTTCTCTTTTTCAAGAATCGGCAGGAGCGAATTCCCTAGCAGGAGTTTATTATCATAGGGAACATGAAAATAATCCATCAAAGTCACAGGAATATCGATCGTTTGCGATAACGCCGAACATCTAGTTCCACCTATAGTAATTTTAGGTACATGAATAAAAAATGGAATATGAATAATTTCTTCATATAAGGGAGCAATATTCTTACCAACCCAATTATGTTCTCCTAATAAGAATCCATGATCTGTATTGACAATAAGCATCGTATCTTTCCACAGATCATGTTCATCCATATAATCTAGTACTTTACCGAGGTGATAGTCACACATACTAATTAAAGCAGCATACTCTTTTTGCATGTCTTCTATATCTTTTTCTTCATAATCTCCTTCTTTTAATTGCTGATAGGCTGGCCAATATGGGATATCTTTTTTATCTTCACAATCATAAATTTTTCTATATTTCTCTGGTACATAGAACGGTTCATGTGGATCGAAGCATTCAATCTGTAAGAACCAATTATCTTTTTCCTTATGTGTGTGTAAGAAGTCTAAACCAGCTGCAATTGTTTGAACACTTGACATCTCTTCTTCCTCTTGTTGTCTTGTTCTGTTTGCAAAATGCTGGATCACAGACAATCCTTGCTTATTTAATTTATGGTTGTTTTCGTTTGGGAGTGCTTCCCCCCTTGCAATCCATCTATCGCCTTCCTGCCCGCGAAATCCTTCCCAGGTAGAATAGCGATTATGATAAGTAGCACCTCCATCCTCAAAATAATGAGAGTGATCTGTTACTAAATGTGTATACACATCATTTTTCTGCAATTCTTCAAATACAGAACGATCAAACGACTCGAGGGGACCCCATTGACGATGCAGGAAGTTATAATTCCCTGTATGCAGTTCTCTTCTTGCTGGCATACAAGGCATACTGCCACCATAAAAATGATCAAATGTTACTGTTTTATCCTGTAATCGCTTAAAATTGGGAGCATGCACCCAATTGTTATTATAATTCGGAAGAAAATTTCGAGATAAAGTATCAAACATTATCATAACTGCTCGCATTTTATTATTTCTTCTCCTCTCTGTGTAAGTACTATTTTATGAATAACATAAATTTATTATATAATTGCATTCCCTATTTTTGGTCGGTTTCAGGCAGGTTGGGAAATTATCCATCATTTTGGGACAATAAAGACTAATTTCTATTTGGTATATTTTCACTGTGACTTTAATCATATATAAATACAATGCTTTATGCTGTAATAAATAGATAATACATGGATAAGGTGGGTAGTTTAATATGATTCATTCTCCAATAGCAGCACCCTTAACTACTGTACTTTTAAAAACGGTATCAGAGGCTTGCAACCTGGCCTGTGATTATTGCTATTACAGTAAGTGTGAAAATAAGAGTACAATTCAAACATTCGATTTAGACGTTTTAGAAAAATTTATAAAGGAGTATTCCTCCTATAGCAATGGATTTATGACTTTTGTGTGGCAAGGTGGTGAACCTTTATTAGCAGGGCTTCCCTTTTTTGAGAAAGTAATTGAGTTACAAAAGAAATATGGCAAAAATGGGTCAATTATTAGTAACTCCTTGCAGACAAATGCGACCCTTATTACAAAAGAATGGGCTGATTTCTTTAAGGAATATAATTTTCTAATTGGGGTAAGTATTGATGGTCCTAAAGAAATACACAATAAAAGACGGCAAAATAGAGGGGGACAAGGCAGTTTTGCGCAAGTAATGCGCGGGATTTCTCATTTAAAAGCAGCAGGTGTGGAGTTTAATATTCTAACGGTTGTCCATGAAGATAATGTCTTAAAAGGTCAAGAATTAATGGCTTTTTATAAGGAAGAGGATTTCCGTTATATTCAGTTCATTCCTTGTATGGATTTTCAATCTCAAGATATAGATGCACCAGGAAAATTTTTAATTACTCCAAAAGAATATGGAAAATTCTTATGTGATGTCTTCGATGTTTGGTTCAATGATGGTAGCCCGGAAACTTCTATTCGTTTTTTTGATGAATATTTAAGTGTATCCTTGCATCAGCAGGCTGCCTTATGCACACATCGAAAAACTTGTCCCAAAACACTAATACTAGAATCAAATGGCGATGCCTATCCATGTGATTTTTATATCACAGAAGATCTTCGGTTAGGAAACATCGGAGAAGATAGCCTAACTGATATCTTATCAAGCCCTATCTATAATACATTCCTAACTAAGAAAGAGGATTTAGCTGAAAGATGCCTTGATTGTGAGTTCTTATCATTCTGCCATGGAGGATGTCCCCGAAATCGTAATTGGACAGAAGATGCTAATTATGATTACTTTTGCGAAAGTTTTAAGATCATCTACCAATATTCATCTGACCGGATGAATAGATTAACTAGAACCATTAAAAGCCAATGGAAACAGCAATTGATAAGAGAAGGTCATCCTCTCCCAGACCGTAATAGTTTATGTTTTTGCGGAAGTGGTAAAAAATACAAAAAATGTTGTGCGCTGCTCACTGTTTAGTAATAAAAAAAAGGAAGGATATACCTTCCTTTTCCATGTTATATTAAGCTTCTAGCGCCATTAAGGTTCCGCCAAAATTAATCTTGTGTCCGGCTGCAACTATTATATCTCTGTACTGATCATAGTTAGTAACAACAACTGGCGTAATTAATGAATAACCTGATTCTTGGATTTTATCCATATCAAATTCTATTAATAACTGGCCCTTTTCTACTCGATCTCCATCTTTAACATAAGCTGTGAAGTAATTCCCTCCTAATTGTACCGTATCCATTCCTATATGAATTAAAATTTCCGCTCCTGCGTCTGTTGTAATCCCGATAGCATGTTTCGTAGGAAAGAGGGCCGTAACTGTTCCGCCCACCGGCGATATTAATTTTCCTTCTGCGGGATTAATGGCAACCCCTTTTCCAAGTGTCCCCGAAGAAAATGCTGCATCTTCTACATCTGCTAACATTCTTACTTCTCCCTTAAGAGGGCTATATATTTCTTCATTACTAGCAGTACCTTGCGGATTGTTTGGACTTTCTTTTTCCTTTGCAGCTTGTTCTTGTTTTGCTAATTCTTCTTTTTCTTTATTCTTATCGATGCCAAATAAGTATGTTAGAATAAACCCTACTATTAAATTGGATGTCATCGCGAGGACTGCTCCCCAGAATCCCATATCGAAGCCATCAGTGGGGTTAATTTTGGTCGGCAAACCAAAAATACCAAGTCCTCCCATTGTATATGCCTTTGTTCCCATAATTCCCATAATACATCCACCTATAGCAGAAGTAATAAGGGTAATAATAAATGGTCTTTTTAACGGCAGGGTAATTCCATAAATAGCAGGCTCGGAAACACCAAATATCGCGGAGATAAAAGCTGGAATACTTAATGTTTTATATTTTTTTTGCTTTGTACGGACTAAAACACCTAACACAACCCCAGCTGTTGCTAAAGATGTTGCTGAATTAAATGCTAAGATATAATCACTGCCATGTACTGCAATATTATTGTAAGCAATCGGAATTAATCCCCAATGCAAGCCAAACATAACAAATACTTGCCACAAACCACCAACTACAATACCTGTAATAATCGGGCTTAAATCATAGACCCACAGAGTCAATTCTCCTAATAGCTTACCTAACCAAGTTGCAATTGGGCCAATAAAAATAAATGTTAATGGTACACTAATTAACAACGTAAGGAAAGGTACTAAGAAAGTTTTAACAACTGCTGGAATTACTTGTGCGAACCACTTTTCTAGCTTTGATCCAACATAGGTTGCAATTATTATAGGAATTACAGAAGAAGAATAAGACATTAAAATGACCGGTATTCCAAGAAATGTTATATGAATTGGCGATTCAAAAAGTGTTCCTGCAAATAAGGTGTACAGCGGATCACCTGCAGTCAATCCGGATAATGTCGGATAAACTAATGCAGCTCCGATTGCCATTCCAATAAAAGGATTACCACCAAATTTCTTCATTGCTGTATATCCTAAGAAAATAGGGAAGAAGTAAAATAAGGAATCCCCAACGGCATTAAGAATATGGTATGTCCCTGATGTATTTGCATACCAGCCCAATGCTACAAATAAAGCATTTACCCCTTTTATCATACCAGTTGCTGCTAATACACCTAGCGTCGGAGCAAAAATACCAGAAATCAAATCTATAAATTTATTAAAAAGTCCTTGCTTCTCTCCTGAATCTTCTTCTACTAAAGATGAATTAGATTGAAAATTACCAACTTCTACAACCGCTTTATATACCTCAGGTACATGATTTCCAATTACTACCTGATATTGCCCGCCGCTTTTCATAACAGTGATAACATCTTCCATGTTCTTTAGTATGTCTGTATTCGCTTTACTTTCATCTTTTAATTTAAACCGTAATCGCGTTACACAATGGACAACACTGTTGACATTCTCTCTTCCACCGACGTTTTTAATAATATCTTTCGCCAATTGTTCATATTTCATCTTTGAGCCCTCTTTCTAATTTTTCTAAAACTAGAGATATCCAACCCCACTAATAGGCATAAATATTAACCAGTAAAACTATTAGCGCTTTCCAATAATCTCATCAATGCTGGAACGCTTGGTTTTTTAACTGGAATTACAATTCTTCCCCATTTGTCTCAATTACTTTTTTATACCAATCAAATGACTTTTTCTTATATCGTTTGCCTGTCCCATTTCCTTCGTTATCTAGATCTACATAAATGAAACCATAGCGTTTTTTCATTTCACCAGATCCTGCACTAACAAGATCTATACATCCCCAAGAGGTGTAGCCTAACAAGTCTACTCCGTCATCAACCGCTTCCATCATTTGTTTAAGATGTTCTCTCATATAATCAATTCGGTAGTCATCTTCAATCGTTTCATTCTCCAGTTTATCTACCGCACCTAATCCATTTTCTACAATGAATAGTGGCTTCTGATAACGATCATACAAGTTATTCATCGTTACTCGTAACCCGATTGGATCAATTTGCCATCCCCACTCAGATACTTCAAGATACGGATTTCGTAGGGAACCAAACGCATTACCAGATTTATTACCTGCATTGATAGCAGGATCTGCACTCGTTAAGCGCGACGAATAATAAGAAAACGAAATAAAATCAACTGTATATTCTTTCAGTAATCGCTCATCATCTGCTTCCATCTGCAAATTCACACCTAATTCACGAAACATCCGTTTAGTATAAGACGGATAAGCACCGCGTGACTGAACATCAATAAAGAAATATTGTTTTTGATTTTCTTTCACTGATTTCAGTAGATCATTAGGATGACAAGAGTATGGATAAATTTCACCAGCAGCTAACATGCATCCAATCTTAAAATTGCTGCCATTTATTTCTCTTGCTGCTTTCGTTGCCAAACTGGAGGCAACAAGCTGGTGATGTGCTGCTTGAAATTTTATTTGATCAGCATTTTCATCATCATCGATTATTAATCCTCCACCAAAAAACGGAATATGAAGAAGCATATTAATCTCATTAAATGTTAACCAATATCTCACTTTATCTTTATAACGCTCGAAAACTACCTTTGCATATCGTTCATAATATTCAATGAGTTTACGGTTTCTCCAGCCACCATACTTTTCAACCAAATATAGCGGTGTATCAAAATGGTTTATTGTAACAAGTGGTTCCATTCCATACTTATAGCATTCAGAAAAGAGATCATCGTAAAATTTAAGCCCTTCCTGATTGGGCTCCAGTTCATCCCCATTTGGAAAAATCCGCGGCCAGGAAATAGATGTGCGAAAGACTTTAAATCCCATTTCAGCAAATAACTTTATATCCTCTTTATACGTATGATAGAAATTAATTGCCCTATGACTTGGATAATAGTCATATTTTGTTTCTAAAGCTTTTTTAGGATTATATAATGCCTCCCAGCGTTCTTTTCCTGCAGGCAAAATATCTACTAACGCTCGTCCTTTTCCGCCTTCTTGATAAGCACCTTCAGCCTGGTTAGCTGCAATGGCTCCACCCCATAAAAAGTCCTTTGGTAAACTCATTCTGCGTCTCCCTTTCTTTGCTCTTCTAGAATCTTGCCTGTAACTATCCTTCTAGATTACTAATTACTCGCTCTAATACCTTGTTTCTTGTTTATCCTTTATACAATGAAATAATAATGTTTAATTCTTTTCATTTACGAAAGCGCCTTCTAAACGAATTATAATTTATTCCTGCTATTTGTGGATCATTTCTAGCAATCTTGGGAAAGCGCTTCATAGTTTGGGAATATTCTAGATATCCAAACTATATCTTCGATGTGATTCTTCCTTTTATATACAAAAAACCTAGCCTTTTTATAAGGACTAGGTTTGAATAAGGACGAAGCCATAAAAATAGCTTTATTATATTTATGACTGGAATTGTAATTTATTTGAGGTTTAATCTCTTGATCATAACTAAACAGTAATTATGTTTTTCTATTCAGATATTCGGCATAACTATAGACTAACATTTCAATAATGGCATGAATTGGACTATATAAAGAATAAATATTTCTCATACTTGTTGGTGAATCTATATAGGCATAAATATTAAATGTCGAATGATTGGCTAACCAATTATTGGAGTTGGCAGTAATCCCAACTATTTTGACATTCTTTAGAATAGGGGTAGTCAATGCTTCCTTTAGAATCGGATTATTGCCCGATCCGGAAAAGACTATAAGTAAGTCTTTATCACACATTCTTTCGATCATTACTTGATAAAGGCTTGTATGCCCAAAAGGAAGCACCTGCATCTCTTTCCCCACACCTAAGAACATTCTTTGTAATTCAGAGGCTTGGTTCTGTTGTGCCCAGCCTGTGCCAATAATATAAATATGTTCACTGCTATCAATTGCTTGAAACATTTCATCCATATTCATATTTTTTAAATGTTCAATTGTAGTAGTAACACTATTTACGATTTGTTCGCCTAGACTACTATTAACAACAGGATTATCTGAAAAAAAATTCCCCCATTTCATGAAATTTTTCAGCTCGGTAAATCCAGAAAAACCTAGTTTTTGAGCAAATCGCAGGACTGATGATTTAGATGACAAACTGTTATTTGCAAGCTGGTTAATGCTTAACGTATGGATGATTTCTTTATTTTGTAAGATATATTTTGCTATTTCCATTTCTCCGTCGCTAAAAGAATTATATCGTTCATTTACCAAACTTTCGAGTTTCATTAGATAACCCCTTTATCCACCTTTTTAAGTTCTAGTATTCCTAAAACTATATGTAATTATATTATCACAACTTTTTTTCAAAATGGATGAAAGTTATCTCTTTATCTTTGATTATTACCAAAATAGAAATAAGGATGAAGAATATTCTCCTCATCCCACCTCGTAATATGCAGAACAAATTAACTAATGGATGTAATTAGTTATGCATATTAAAATAAGTATTATAAAGCTCGATTGCACCGCCTAAAGCAACGGATTTTTCTCCTATAGTGCTTTTTTGAATAATAATAGTATCTTTTTGATATACATTATTTTTAATCGTTTTTACTACTTCTTGATAATAAGAAGGATATTGATATATTAATTTTCCATGCAAAAACACTTTTGTAGGATGCAATATATTAACCATATTACTTATCCCAATACCATAGTAATAGGCTGATTCTAAAACTAACTCTTTTACTAATGGATCATTCTTTTCTATTGCTTCTATAATATATTCAAAAGCATTGATTTCCTTTTTTGGAAAAGAAACTTCCTTTTTCTCCATTATTTTTTCCAATAGTGCTTCATAGGTTGTATAAGTGGCTAAGCATCCTTTTTTTCCACAAATACATTGTCTTCCATTAATATCAATAACGATATGCCCAGCTGCACTCGAATCACCTTCATGATTATTGCCGATTATTCCTCTTTCTAAAAATCCAGTTCGAACACCATATCCATTGATACAATACAAAATAGAATCATCTAACAAACTGTTTAAGTAGTATTCTGCATATGCTGCTGTATTTGCACCATTGTTTAAAGTGATTGGCACAGGAAATTCCTGTTTTAGAATATCTACAATTCGTACATTATTCCATGCACTAGCTGCAAAACTATCAGGATTAAGAATAATTCCTTTTTCCCTATCCAGCGGGCCAACAGAACCTATCCCTATTCCGAGTAAGTACTCTTCCTCAATCTTATGCATCTCTAATAACTTCCTTAAATCCGAAATCAATTTAGGAACTAATCTATCTGGTGTATCTGTAGTCTCAAGCTTTGTTTGTATCTTTCCTAATTCTTCAAAGGCAATATTAGTAAGAATACAAGTTACATGTGTCCTAGATATATCAATCCCAATCACATATGCAGCATCTGGCAGAACCGCATAATAGGTAGGTGGCCTTCCTCCTGTTGGTTCTCCTTTTCCATCATTGTATATATATCCTTTATCATGTAATTCATAGATAATTCTTGTTAAAGTTGTTTGAGGTAAATGAAATACTTGTAACATCTCGTTCTTAGAGGCTCTTTTATGTAAATGAATGTATTTATAAATTTGTTTTTTGATATTATTTTTCTCGGAAGTATCTAATAAAAATTCCTTTAACATATCATCACTCTGTTCCATGTTTTTTTGTTAATATATCATACCTATTGAATAATATGGAAGAATAAATCATTCCTTTATCAAAATCCCTTAAACTCCAGCTGCTTCTCCAATTATTTTTATATTACTCTTTAAAAAAGATTAACATGGATTCTTTATTTAAGACCTAATTCATTTCTCTCGCATAATGAATAGCCACTCTTTTATAATAAAACAAAAGGAGGAGTAGCAAATGGATTATGTTAAATTAGGATCTACTGGTTTAGAAGTCTCTCGTCTTTGTCTTGGTTGTATGAGTTATGGGGAACCCGATCGTGGCGGACATGCATGGACATTAACAGAAAATGATAGTCGTCCCTTTATCAAAAAAGCATTGGAGCTTGGCATTAACTTTTTTGATACTGCTAACGTCTACTCTGATGGATCAAGTGAAGAGATAGTAGGACGGGCATTGCGTGATTTTGCCAATCGTGATGAAGTTGTTCTTGCTACAAAGGTACATGGAAGAATGCGTCCAGGTGCTAATGGAGCTGGTCTTTCCCGCAAAGCAATTATGAGTGAAATTGATAATAGTTTAAAAAGGCTTGGCACCGACTATGTTGACCTCTACCAAATACATAGATGGGATTATGAAACACCTATTGAAGAAACAATGGAAGCATTACATGATGTTGTAAAAGCTGGCAAAGCCCGCTACATTGGTGCATCCTCCATGTTTGCATGGCAATTTTTAAAAGCAAATCATGTAGCAGAGAAAAATGGCTGGACTCGTTTTGTTTCCATGCAAAATTACTTAAATCTGCTCTACCGAGAAGAAGAACGAGAAATGCTGCCCCTCTGTAAAGAAGAAGGTATTGGAGTTATCCCTTGGAGCCCGATGGCACGCGGCCGCTTAACTAGAGATTGGGAAGACACAAGTACGCGTAAAGAAACGGATGCCTTTGCAAGAACATTATACTCCCAAACAGAAGCAGCAGACCGTCAAGTAGTCGAGCGAGTGAAAGCAATAGCAGAAAAACGCGGTGTGCCTCGTGCCCAAGTTGCCCTTGCATGGGTTTTACAAAAAGAGCCTGTTACTGCTCCAATTATTGGTGCAACGAAACTGCATCATCTAGAAGATGCGGTTGCTGCACTTTCTTTACAATTGTCACACGAAGAAATCGCTAGCTTAGAAGAACCATATGTCCCACATCCAGTTCTAGGGTTCAAATAATTTTTTTAACCGGGCGTAACCATTAATGTTCGTCCGGTTATTTTAAAAAAGGGAAAAAAATTAGTTTTCTCCCATTAAAGCGAAAGATAAGCTAATTTTCCCCTCTTGATAAAGTTCCCAGTCTTTTTTATCTATACTGTAGATAAGCAAGGTTACTGTCGTAAATATTGCTTTAAACTGAGCGAGTTTCAACGTAGTATCATCTACTTCGCCATAGTTAGTAAAAAATTGTTTTCTCCCTTCAGAAGGGCACAGACTGTAGGCAATCGATAAATCCACGGCAGGATGACCAATATGCGTATCTCCCCAATCAATAATTCCCGTTAGTTCCTTTTTTTCATTAATAAGCATATTGCGAATATGGAGATCACCATGTGTAAGGACATGAACAGTTGGGACTGCTATATGGGTTAATTTTTTTGCATAGTCTTCTACTAAATGGAATAAAGCTATATCTTCATGCATACGCAGCTTCTTAATCGAATCGATTAAGCGGGATTTTCTTTTATCAATATGAAGTCGATCAAATTCATCGTATGGAACAAGCTTGAATTGCTCGGTGGAGAAAGAATGCAATTTTTTCAAGAAGCGTGCTAATGGCTTTGCCATCTGAATTCTTTCCTTATTCGTTAAACCTTCTGGAGTATTTCCTGGTAAATGCTCATATCCTATAAAAATTCGCGGAAAGATCCTGCTCGCTGACCCTATATAAACCGGCTTAGGTATGGGGATAGGCAGCTGATCTGCAATAATCCGCAATAGCTCCCATTCACTTGTTAAAAGTTTCACCGCTATTTCTCTTCTTGGGAAGCGAAACGTATAACAATCGTTAACGAGAAGGATTGTATTATCAAACCCTTCCCCTATTTCTCTAATAGAATACACACTGATTGGAAACTGTTCCTCCACCAATTGAGAAGCTTGCTCCTTTGTTATGGTGTATTCGGGCTCCCATATATTTGGCATTAGACTCCCTCCTTTCTAATCATTTTAATGATAAACAAAAATAAAGCCAACCAAAGAATAAAATCTATTCTTTGATCGGCTTCGTCATAGAAGGATTAGAGGACTAAATGGTCCGCAACCACCATTGCAATAATTGGTAAAAAGTAAAGGGTAAACGAGTAATGGGTTAGTGGTCATTGGTTTAGCCAGCACCATGTAAACGTACCTTTGTACACAAAAAGAGAAATCCTTCTATCCTTGAATAGGAGTCTCACCTATTCAAGGCAAAAATGGATAAGTAAGTGGCGTTCCTTCCGCACTTTTTCAAGGCAGGAGCAGCAATTTTGATGCCTGCCCGTTAAGCATGCTAAAAAAAATTAAAAATATTTTTCCCCATCAAATTCTAGCTCAATTTGATAGTTTTTGCTGTTAATTAAATTGGATAAACGGTTTGCTTTTCGTTCACATTCTAAGCTTTTTAAACGATATTCCTCTGGTTCAAAGGTCGCTACCTTCATTAGTTGAACTGTTTCACTATAAGAATAGACGTATTCTTCCTTTTCCGCTGCGGCAAACTCTTTATATTTTCGTGCCTTTGCGCGGAGCTGTGTCGCCAGTTCAATTGCTTCCACAATGGTGATATTCGTATTTTCAAAGCTAATTTCGTTTTCGATATTGGCACAATACATTAATTTATCAAGCAATCGATAATCAGCTCGTACTTCTTCTAGCTCTTTCTCTACATCAAGGATTGTTCGTTTTTGCTTCGGAATAGGCTTGCCTGCTTCAACTTGTACAAATGCAACTCTATCCATTTCCTCCTCTAGTTCATGAATTCGCTTAGAAAGGACACTTTTTAATTTAACTGCTTCTGCTTGTGAAATTTTATTCATCTTTACCTCCAATAGGAAATGTTAGTATAACTGGGGAATTATCTTGAGGCTACTAATTGGAAATTACTAGAATCCTATTTTACTATTAAACAAGTATTTTTTTCAACTATTAACCTATAAGTACAAAAAAAGGATTCCTTAAAAAAGGTCATCCACTGTTTTTTTCTTATTCTTTTATGATTACTTCCGGTTCCTCTTTTTTCGTCTTTATGATAAACATTGAAATGGCTTGAACAATCGCAATACAGCCCAGCATGATCCGAGTATAGAAATGATCTACAAGGATAGCACTGATAGCTAAGCAGCTATAGCACGTGATAATGATTTTGATTTTTTGCTTTTTCGTCAATTCGCCTTTACGAAATCCTTTCACATAGTCACGATAAAACGTTGTAGATCGGAACCATTTATTAATACGCTCAGAACCCCGTGTGTAGAAAAAGGATGTTAATAATAAAAAAGGTGTAGTTGGCAGCAAAGGCAAAAAGGCTCCAATTATTCCTAAAACCAAAAAAACTGTCCCTAGAAATATATAGATCCATCGATAAATAGGCTTCATCTTTTGCTCCCTTCCTACCCTTTTTAAGCAACATTCCATTTCATAAACGGCCAAATTCCTAACGTCTTTTTCTTTTCGCTCCTCTAACAACATCTCTTAAACCAAAAAGAAGCATGATTACACCAGAGGATAAAAACTCCACACGGAAGATATCCGTATCAAGCACTCCTGCTGCATAAAGAACAATTCCAATGACATTAATTAACAGAATGATATTTACGATTTTTGTCATTTGCTTTCCTTTCTTAGGATTAACTTCTATCCTAATCACGTACAGTATGTAATTACTATTATTGAATGAAACAATCTACGTTACACTATTCTACTTCGCCATTTTACAATAAAAAGAAGGAAATAACTATGTTTTCTTTTAAAATGGGATAGAAAGATTTAGTCTGTCTCCAATATTTTCCCCTTGTTTGTAAATACATAAACTTTAGAGAAAGCAAATTAGCTCATTTTGTCAAAAAGTTCATTTTCCTTAACATTCCGATAACGAATCTTGTTATTAATGACTTAAGAATTATGCTTAGAAAAGAATAGTACCATTTCCACCACTTATTCCATTCAATTAATTTTGTCTTATTTTCAGCCCATAATTCAATAATAAAAAAGGGAAGAGTAAAAAAAATCAATTTATAGAAAATAGCAAAGGGCTTATCTCTCTTCGTTAATTGATTATAGAAAACAGTAAATGTCGGATAAATTAAGAAATCAAATAATATATGTATATTAAATATCTTCGGCAGAAAGCGAACTGGATATCTAATTACTTTATGAGATGTTAAAAGCATATCAAGCAAACCATTGGTAATAGCATTATACACAAACACAATAATCCAATCTCTAATTGGGGGTTTTCTATATAAAATCGGCAGCAGGATCAATAAATTCCCGATAAGTAATCCATTTAAAAATCGTTTCTCCATTTTATTTTTCTCCATTAAATACCACCTCAGCATTAATATGCGCTTCCTTGAGCGGTTTATTCGATACTTTTGAATTATGTATTAGTTACAAAGGTAAATGGAATACTAAACCGTAAAGGTGGTGGATGTAATGGATTTCCCAACTATACAAACAAACTTCTGGGATGCTGTCATCGCAGTCCCTGTAGTGATGATTATGACACAATTACTGAAAATGATGATAAAGATACCGAAAAAATATGTTCCGACCATCGCCCTAGCTTTGGGATTATTGATTTCTGTCTTTATTAGTCATAGACATAGTCTTGTTGCTGGTTTGTTTATGGGCTGGTTTTACGGCTATTCAGCCATTGGTTCCTATGCTTCTATGAAAACAACGATTTTAACTTTTCTTGAAAAGAGGAAGAAAAAGGCAGGCAAATGATAAGATATTCAATCGCAACCATATTTAATCGTATACAGTTTATTTGAGGATGCATGGAAAGTTTCTCTGCCATTCAAATAAGTAACTTCTTAGCTATATTTTCACAAATGTAGTGACACTTCTTTTAGAAGCAATGGTTCGGCTTGAAAGATCTTCCCGCCATCTTTTAGGATCCAATTGATATGCACCATATTGATCCTTATACGTTTTCTTCCAAAGATTAATGGTTCTTGCTTCTTCTGGAAAATTTTCAGAGAGCGTTATACCATTTCGTCCTTCTTCATAAATATAGTGTTCCACAACATCCCCTAATTGCATAAAGTCATCAAGAAAGATTATTAACTCTCTATCATCTTCATCCACTTCATAAACATATGGTAATGTAAAAGGTAATACCTCTTTATATGCTTCACCACTTAGAAAAGAGTAGTTATTGTCTCCTTCATGAAATTCAGGAATAGCTCGCATGGTAGCAATAAAATAATGACTCGTCATTTTTCCACTTCTTTCTCTAGAATTAATTTAATATCGGAGTAAAACCTACTCTTTTTTAATATTTGCTAGTATTGTATAATATCAATTACCAAACGGTAAACAATCTACTTAAGAATTGGGGATGAAAATGAATAGATTTTCTCTTGCTACTATATTAACAATTTTTATTCTGATTTTATTTATGATGGATATGATTACCGATAGACTTTTTGTCATAGCCTTTATTCCTTTGAGTATTTGGATGCTATTTATCGGTGTCTCTGAATTTAAAAAAAACATTAAAAAATAGAAGTACTGTTGAAGAAGATGCAAACAAGCTTAAATAAGAAAACACAAAAATATTCCTTTTTACTCTTTCTTACTAGTCATTCTTCACAAAGTGATGGTCTCTCTAAGTTTTAATCTTTGTAAAAGTAAAGACTTGTATCAGTCATTAAATTTTGTATACATTTAGACTTGTTAGGCCTACATAAGTACCATTTTGTCAAAAAGAGTCTAATAATGGCCAAATGAGAGAGTGCTCTTAAGAAAAAAGTATTATAACATAGACGTCCTATTCCATCACACTTGTCCTATCAAAAAAACACAACCCATTTGATGAGTTGTGCTTCTATTTTTTATGCGTACATCTGTCCCTCCTCCTCTTTCCGGAAGAAACTTGCCATAGCATTGAACACATCGGCTTTTTGTCTTAGTAAGTAGTAGCGGAATCTTTCATCTTGAATATTTTTGTAGGCAGACATGAGCGTACTGTGTCGATTGTATTGGTTAACTTCCCCATAGCCAAACATATTGGATACTTCCATCAGCTCTTCTACTAGCTTGACACATCGAGCATTATCGGACGTTAAATTGTCTCCGTCTGAAAAATGGAAGGGATAAATATTAAATCTGCCTGGATCATACTTATCATTAATCAATTCTAATGCTTTGCGATAAACAGAAGAACAAATCGTGCCACCGCTTTCTCCTTTAGAAAAGAAATCTTCTTCCGACACAACTTTTGCTTCCGTGTGATGGGCAATAAATTCTATTTCTACTGTTTCATATTTGGTGCGAAGAAATCTCGTCATCCAGAAGAAAAAGCTTCTTGCCATATACTTTTCCCATAACCCCATCGAGCCGCTCGTATCCATCATCGCAAGGACAACTGCTTTGGACTCTGGTTTTTGTACTTCGTTCCACGTCTTGAATTTTAAATCCTCGGGATAAATCGGGTGAAATGCTGGTTTCCCAGACATGGCATTGCGCTTAAATGCTGAGATCATTGTTTTTTTCTTATCAATATTACCCATTAAGCCTACTTTTCTAATATCATTAAATTCAATATTTTCCACAACAATTTGATCTTGTTCTTTTCGTTTTAAATTCGGTAATTCTAATTGCTTAAACAGAGCTTCTTCTAATTCCATTAAAGAGACCTCTGCTTCAAAATAATCTTCTCCTGCTTGATCTCCTGCTCCTTGCCCTTTTCCTGGGCCTTTTTGATTTCCAGAACCATCGCGTGCGACCACATCGCCAACTTGACTGTCTCCATTCCCTTGCCCAATATGTTTGTTTTTATCGTAATTATATCGAATCTTGTATTCATCTAATGAACGAATCGGAATTTTTACAACTTCTCGCCCATTTGACATGACGATGTTTTCTTCTGTAATTAAATCAGGGAGGTTATTTTTAATGGCCTCCTGCACCTTTTCCTGATGTCGCTGTTGATCATCGTGGCCTTTGCGATGGAGGGACCAATTTTCTTGGGATATTACAAACTGATGTTTATTTTGCTTTTCGGTCATTTTACCCCTCCTAAAAATTTTTTCTACGTTTTGTGCACATATGAAGTCCTTTGCGCATACACTAATTTGGGTATCACTCTATCTAAATAAAGTGATTACTCTATCATATGCAGTTGTCTTAAATAATTTACTAATAATTTCGATAATTTTACTTTTTTTAGAAAAAGCTTTAGATATGCTCCAATTATTCACTTTTCTTTATCTTTAGGCGAAAAGAGGAACAGACGTCTTTTAGCCTGTTCCTCCTTGACCAATTTAATTAACGATTTAATAAGCTTCCTACATAACGCAGCAACTCATTTGCTGAAGTGGAATTATAGCCGTGTTCATCGATAAGGCGTGCAACCACTTCATTTACTTTCTTCAATTGCTGTTCATCTGGTGTCTTAGTAGATGTAGTAATTTTTACAACATCTTTCAGATCTGCGAATAACTTCTTCTGGATAGCTTCCCGTAAGCGATCATGAGAGTTATAATCAAATCTTTTTCCTTTTCTTGCATAGGCAGAAATGCGAATCAAGATTTCTTCACGGAAAGATTTCTTTGCATTTTCGGAAATACCAATTTGCTCTTCAATCGAACGCATTAGTTTTTCATCTGGATTGATCGGCTCGCCCGTTAATGGGTCACGAAGCTTATTTTTATTGCAATAGGCTTCTACATTATCTAAATAGTTATCCATTAACGTTTTCGCTGACTCTTCATACGAATAAACAAATGCCTTTTGTACTTCTTTCTTCGCAATTTCATCATATTCCTTCCGTGCTAAGGAAATGCAATTTAAATACTTTTCTTTTAATTCATTCGTAATAGAAGAATGCTGATCCAAGCCTTCTTTTATAGATAAAAGCACATCTAATGCATTGATGCTTGTGACATCTTTGCGAATAATGGTAGAAGAAATCCGATTAATCACATAACGGGGATCAATGCCACTCATTCCTTCATCGCCATATTCATTTTGCAGTTCCTTCAAATCAGCCGAACTGAAGCCTTCTACACTTTCGCCATCATATAGACGCATTTTTTTCACTAAATCAATATCACCTTTTTTCGGCTCCTTTAATCTAGTTAAAATCGTAAAGATAGCGGCTATCTTTAAAGTGTGTGGGGCAATATGAACATCGGCAACATCACTTTCGCGAATCATTTTCTCATAGATTCTTTCCTCTTCTGATGCTTTTAAATTATATGGAACTGGCATGACAATAATCCGGGAATGCAGTGCTTCATTCTTTTTATTGGAAATAAAGGAGCGATATTCCGTTTCATTTGTATGGGCCACAATCAACTCATCAGCAGAAATGAGAGCAAACCTTCCCGCTTTAAAGTTTCCTTCTTGTGTTAAGGATAATAAATGCCATAAGAATTTCTCATCGCATTTTAACATCTCCTGGAACTCCATCATCCCTCGGTTTGCCTTATTCAGCTCGCCATCGAAGCGATAGGCTCTTGGATCTGATTCAGATCCATATTCAGCAATTGTCGAGAAATCAATACTTCCCGTTAAGTCAGCAATATCTTGGGACTTCGGATCAGATGGACTAAAGGTTCCTATTCCAGTTCGCTTATCTTCTGAGAAAAATACTCTTTCGACGATTACATCTTCGATTTTTCCATTATATTCTTCCTGAAGTCTCATCATATTAAGTGGTGATAAGTTTCCTTCAATGCGGATTCCATATTCATCATAAAAATCTTTTCTTAGACTATGTGGGATCATATGAAGTGGATCTTCATGCATTGGGCAGCCTTTAATCGCATATACCGCTCCACGATCCGTGTACGTATATGCTTCTAAGCCTCTTTTTAACATGGTTACCAATGTCGATTTCCCACCGCTGACTGGACCCATTAGTAATAGAATACGTTTCCTTACATCTAAACGCTTAGCAGCTGGATGGAAATATTCCTCTACTAATCTTTCTAACGGCTCTTCTAAACCAAAGAGCTGATCAGAGAAAAATTTATATTGTTTTTTTCCATTTACTTCATCAATACCTGCATCTTTAATCATGTTATAAACCCTTGAATGCGCGGATTGACCAACCCATGGCTTTTCCTTCAATATTTCTAGGTACTCTTCAAATGTCCCTTCCCACTTCAACAACTCTTCTTCTTGTCTATGCATCTCGATTTTCTTTAATATACTCATATGGACCTCCCCTGTCACTTTATCAGAGACGATTAATATAATCTATGCACCAGCGAATACGAACATGCTTAAAAGAGGGAATAGTTTTTTTAGTGAAGCGAACTAATTGGAGGAAAAACCTTTTCTTTCGTAGGGGGACCGCTATCTTATAATCACTAATTTCTTACGCTCTTGTATTAGAAGTTAAAACCATCAAAAAAGAAAAATTGACTTGTAAAAATATACCTTTATAATTAGCACTAGGTACTAATACTAACTAATAATAAAATATGAGGTGGATCAAATGGTCGGAGCGAGAATAACAGCTATCGGTACTTATGTACCTAAACGAAGATTAACTAATTTAGAACTTGAGCAAATGGTTGATACAAATAATGAATGGATTATTCAAAGGACTGGAATAGAAGAACGCCGAATAGCTCGTTCTGATGAATTCACTAGCGATTTATGTATCTCTGCTGTTAAAGATTTAATGCAAAGGTACAATAAAAAAGTTAATGATGTAGATATGATTATTGTAGCAACAAGTACACCTGATTTTCCATTTCCCTCTGTAGCAAGCATTATACAGAATAAATTAGAAATATCCAATACAGGTACCATTGATTTAAGTGCAGCTTGCGCAGGATTTGTTTATGCCTTACACACCGCACACGGATATATCGCATCCGGACTACACAAAAAGATACTTGTTATAGGTGCGGATACATTATCAAAGATTACGGATTACAACGATAGAAGTACCTGTATATTATTTGGAGATGGTGCAGGAGCTGTTTTAGTGGAAAGAGACGAGAAAACAAGCAGTTTCATTGGATTTCATTTAGGAAGTGATGGAAGCGGAGCACAATTTGTATATCGTCCTGGCTTGACAAAAAAAGTAAATGATATTGAATTAATAGATACAGAGTATCTTGTTCAAAATGGTAGAGAAGTTTTTCGATGGGTTGTTAGGAATGTGCCAAACAATGTTAAGAAAATTTTAGATAAAACACATATCAGTATGGATAAAATAAATTGGTTTATACCTCATAGTGCTAATTTAAGGCTAATCGAACCTATTTGTGATAAATTGGGGTATCCGATGGAAAAAACATTATATAGCTTAACCAAATTTGGCAATACTTCTGCTGCTTCCATCCCTTTAGCACTTGACCTAGGTATTCGAGAAGGAAAAGTAATGAACGGGGACAAAGTACTAATGTACGGCTTTGGTTCAGGTTTGGTTCATGCTGGAGAACTTTTAGAAATAAATTTTGACGAAGCTAATAATGAAACAAGTACGTTATAAAGAACATCTTAATGCCACTATTTATAAAAAGTTCATTAATCATTTTTAAAGCGAGAAAAATGACGTGTCAAATTCACACGTCATTTCTGTCATTTTATCGATTTGCATCTTAAAACGAAACCCTTCAGTATTCCTCGATACTGTTTTTTTACTTATTTCAAATCAAACTTCTTCTGCTGCACAAATTCCTTCATATACATACGTGATTTTTGCTCAAAATTAGCAGCCATTTGCGCAGTCCATGTATCCGATCTTGCTCCATTTGTTCTTTCCTGATAATAAGCTTTGATTTCTTCATTATATTCCTGTAGACCTTTTTTATATTGTGCTTCATCTTGCTCATATTGATCTTCATGATAAATATGATGAAAAGGAGCTCTAGGCTTTTTCTCTGTTTGTTGGTCTGGATGACCTACTACTAAAGCAAATAACGGCAGAACATAATCAGGCGTTTTCAATAGCTGACTTACTTCCACTAAATTATTGCGAATACCACCTATATAACAAATACCAAGTCCTAATGATTCTGCAGCAATGGCCATATTTTGCGAAGCAAGCGCAGCATCAATAAGGCTTACCATAAACTTTTCCGTGCTTTCAATGGAGTCCTGAGCGGCTTCCTTCTTTCCTTCCATTTCAGCAGCAACTGTATGACGATATAAATCAGCACAGAAAATAAATAAATGACCATTATTCTCTACGTATTGCTGATTTCCGGCTAGGACTGCTAGTTTTTTCTTTTTCTCCTTATCCTTTACCCCAATAATACTATATGCTTGTACAAAGCTAGAGGTAGAAGCACTTTGCGCAGCTTCAACAAGGAGACGAATTTGCTCTTGTGTTAACTCCTCATCTGTAAATTTTCTAACAGAATGATGATTGAGTAGGGTTTCGATTGTTTGATTCATGAGATCTTCTCCTTTGTTTTTTCTTATTGTCTCCCAAAATTACTGATAGTAACTATAATATAATATACCAATAATCTTTTAGACCAAAAGAATTAGCTTGCTAAACTAGCTGCTTTTTTCACTGTATTTCAAAAAAATAAACAAGTATACGTAGAATCTTCGTATACTTGTTTCGATTTATCCAGTTTTCTGGTTTCATTTTATTTTAAATGAGCGAAGTTTTGCTGTCTTAAAGCCTCATAAATAAGGACAGCTGCTGTATTCGAAAGGTTGTAGGAAAGAATATTGTCCGTCATTGGAATTCGTAACGTTTTATTTACATTATTCTGAATGACTTCTTCAGGGAGACCTGTTGTTTCACTTCCGAAAATAAAATAATGCTCTTTATTTATCGCACTGTAATCGAAGGAGTCATATGGAGTTTCCCCTGCCTTCGTCACATAGTAAAAAGCTCCACCTTCATTTTTATCGTAAAATTCCTCTAAAGAGTCATAATAATAAATCTTAACAAACTCCCAATAATCTAAGCCGGCTCTCTTTAACGCTTTATCCTCCATAGAAAATCCAAATGGTCGAATTAAATGAAGCACCGTGTCTGTTCCCGCACATGTTCTGGCTATATTGCCTGTATTGGAAGGAATTTGTGGTTGGTATAAAACAATATGTATTGCCAAGTTTGTCACCTCTAACTATTACTTTCCGTTCCATTATACACTTTGTGAAAAGGAAATGCGAAAGAGATAAATCTCTTTTTTATCCATCAATAATCGTAAAAAATTTGTATTTAATATTCGGTGTATAAGCTGTCGAATCTTCATATTTCCAGTAACGCATGCGACTATTATACGTATGCGCATTTACTAATGGCTCGCCATTCGCATCTTTTCCCGTAACAATCGTTGTATGATTATATTTCCCATCTCCTTCAAAATCATAGCAAATGACATCTCCAAGCTTTAACTCCATGGCACTATCCACCCGCTTTGCCCGCAAGCCAGCAGTAGAGGTTTCCAAGTATCTTGGGAACGCATTTGCTACGGCCCAGCTATAACTCCAATTATTATTTTGCATCCACCAGCCTTTATTTCGATTAGGATAGCCTCTCATTGGTGCCCCGCCTTCATGGACACACTGAGATATATAATTGGTGCAATCTACTTCAAATTGATGGTATTTCGGATTATAGCTATTCCACCATTTTTCTGCATATTGAACAGCCTTTAAACGATCATACTTATAGCGGCTTTCTCTTTCTTTCGTTTCTCGCCATTCTTCCGCTAATGGCACCTCTCGATAGTCTTCTGGATAAGCTGGGAGAACCTCTGTATCTTCAATTATTACCCCCTTGTAAACAACAGCTTTTCTATTTTCCACCTCTTCTTCAATCAAAAAAAGCTCGCCTTGCTTGATAAAATATTGAAGATGAACAGAATACACTAATTCTTCTGTCTCATCCGCCTTTTTTTCCATATCTTCAATTTTCCCTTTTGCCTTTACATGAACAATTTCAGCCTTTCTTTTATACATGCTATTTCTTTTTCTCTCTAATTTTTCATCCACTATTGCTTCCCTATCCTTTGTAACGCATTGCTGAATCCTTTTCTCGATTAACTCCATTAATTGTTGTCTCATTCCATCTACTCCCTTCATTAATAACTATGTTAAAGCGGAGTAGAAGTATACAAAAAAAGAAGGCATTGCTAGCCTTCTTTTTTCTTCTCGTATTAATTTGTTAAAATGATAAAGAGTATTTTTCTAATGAACGCCTGTTTTCTGCTTGCTCTGTGGATTTTTAGCGTTCATCCAACTGCTGAACACCACTTTTTCTCTTGCTCCACGAGATTTCGGCTTTCATTCGACTTATGAACACCACTTTTCCCCTTGCTCCACGGGATTTCAGCTTTCATTCGACTTATGAACACCACTTTTCCTCTTCCTCCACGGGATTTCGGCTTTCATCCGACTGCTGAACACCACTTTTTCTCTTCCTCCACGGGATTTCGGCTTTCATCCAACTGCTGAACACCACTTTTTCTCTTCCTCCACGGGATTTCGGCGTTCATTCGACTGCTGAACACCACTTTTTCTCTTCCTCCACGGGATTTCGGCTTTCATTCGACTTATGAACACCACTTTTCCTCTTCCTCCACGGGATTTCGGCTTTCATCCAACTGCTGAACACCACTTTTCCTCTTGCTCCACGGGATTTCGGCTTTCATTCGACTTATGAACACCACTTTTCCCCTTCCTCCACGGGATTTCGGCTTTCATCCGACTTATGAACACCACTTTTTCTCTTGCTCCACGGGATTTCGGCTTTCATCCGACTGATGAACGCCTCTTTTCCTCTTCCTCCACGGGATTTCGGCTTTCATCCGACTGATGAACACCACTTTTTCTCTTGCTCCACGAGATTTCGGCTTTCATTCGACTTATGAACACCACTCTTCCCCTTCCTCCACGGGATTTCGGCTTTCATCCAACTGCTGAACACCACTTTTCCTCTTGCTCCACGGGATTTCGGCTTTCATCCGACTTATGAACGCCTCTTTTCCTCTTCCTCCACGGGATTTCGGCTTTCATCCGACTTATGAACGCCTCTTTTCCTCTTCCTCCGAAAAATTTCAGCATTCATTCCTATTAATTATTTTGCTAACCGCTGTAATGCATCGTCCATTTCTTTTAATACTTCATGATCAGATTCTTGTTGTTTGGCTGATTCTAGGGCTGTCTTTGATTCATCGCCGCCGATTTTCCCAAGTGCCCAAGCGGCTGTTCCTCTTATTACTGGTCTTGGATCTTTGTTCATGACTGTAATTAAATCACCGATTGCACCTTCTTCTTTAAAATGGGCAAGTGCAATAATCGCATTACGCTGGATCGGCTTCTTCCCACGCCATGAACCAGAAATATGACCATATTTTTCTTTAAATTCTTTATTACTGATAAAAAGAAGTGGTTGAAGCAATGGTTTTGCGATTTCAGGGTCTGGTTCCATTTCTGGATGATTATGAAAATCAATGCCCTTATTTTTTGGACAAACCGTTTGACATGTATCACAGCCATAAATTCGATTTCCAAGCTTTTCTCTGAATTCTTCCGCTAAAAAGCCCTTTGTCTGTGTTTGAAATGCTATACATCTTTGTGCATTTAATTGTCCACCTTGAACAAGGGCACCTGTTGGACATACATCAATGCATTTATTACAAGTTCCACATTGATCCTCCATCGGTGTATCAGGCTCGATTGGAAGATTGGTAATCATCTCGCCTAAATAAACATACGAACCAAATTCAGGAGTAATGATTGCACAGTTTTTTCCAGACCAACCAATTCCCGCTCGCTGGGCAACTGCACGATCCACTAATTCCCCGGTATCAACCATTGACTTACACAAAGCATCTGGAATTCGTTCTTTTATATAATCTTCAAGCTTTTGCAAGCGATCTTTTAAAACAACATGGTAATCTGTTCCCCAGGAAGCACGACAAAAAATCCCTCTGCGCTCCCCTTTTTTGCTAACTACTCTTTCCTTCATTTTAGAAGGATAAGCTAATGCAATCGAAATAATGGACTTTGGCTGATGTAATAGAAGGGAGGGATTTACCCGCTTCTCAATATCCTTCTCTTCAAAACCAGATTGATAGTTTAACTCCTGCTGGGTTATTAGTCGTACTTTCATTTCTTCAAAGGTGCTCGCACTCGTAAAGCCTATTTTATCGATCCCGATCGTTTTACTATATGCAATGATATCTTTCTTGAATTCACGGTAATCCATAGGGCGCCCTCCTTCCTTTTAATTGGTTTTTTATAAAGATTACGCTAAAATATAGAATAACATAGACAACTATTATATTGGAGGTGTATATATTGGATATTTCAATCGCAAAAGAGATTAAAGAACGGATACCCAATTTTAAGATTGGCTTCATTCATTATCAAGGCATGCAAGTAATGGACACCCCGCAAATGATTAAAGGGCGGATGCGACTTTTTCAAGAGTCTATTTTTTTTGATTTAGAAGATAGTAATGTAACGGATATCCCTTCTATAAAAGAATGGCGGGAAATCTTTAAAAAGACAGGCAAAGATCCAAATCGTTATCGTCATTCAGCCGAAAGCCTGCTGAGACGCATCAAAAAACAGAATTACTTAGAACCAATTAATAGTAGTATTGATATTAATAACTTCTTTTCCCTTCAATATGGTATTCCGATCGGTATTTATGATTGTGCCAATCTTCAAGGAAAAATAAACATACGTATCGGAAAAGAAAGCGAACAATACGCTGGTCTTAACGGAAGAATAAATTCGATTGAAAATTTGATTGTATCAGAAGATGAACTTGGTCCATTTGGAAGCCCCTTTGTCGATTCAGACAGAGCCCCTGTCCAATCATCTACGAAAAATGCCATTCAAATCATTTATCTCCCACCCTCTATTGCAAATGAAAAAGCCAAACAAATGGTAGAATCTCTACTTAAAATGTTTCTACAAGTTCATGGAGGAGAAGCCACATTTTCCATTGTGGAATAATATAGTTGGGAGAAGCGTTTTTTATAAAACGCCTCTTCCAACTATTTTCTTCGTAAAATATAAAAAACGCAATGCTTCGTTCTTAATGAAACGAAACACTGCGTTGTGAGTTATGTATGGAGCGGGTGATGGGAATCGAACCCACGACATCAGCTTGGAAGGCTGAGGTTTTACCATTAAACTACACCCGCATTTATTAAGTTTTCTTTACTGTTTTTTAACATGTCCTTAACACGTTTTTTATTATATAACCATCATGTAAAAAATGCAACCTTTTTTTCGACAAATTTTTTATTATTTCTTTCCGTTTCTATTTCTTGCACCAATCTACTGCATATAGTTTTCATTGGTTAAGGGAATCTACCTATCTTTTCAAACCTTCAAGCTAGCCTCCTAGATCGTCTCTGTCTATGGGGCCATCCAATTCGTTTCTATGATATATCATAGCAGATTCCCTTGCCAAATCTTCTACATCAACATTCTATTCAACATCGAGATAATTATTAATACTTTTTTATTCCTTTACAATTCTTTTACTTTTAATTGATAGGGATGACAATAGACCAGTTTACTTTTTAAAAGTAAATCCGGCCTTTTAATTTAGAATATTTCATTTAGGAAAAATGGATTTCCCCTCTTTCCATGCAAAGCCTGCAATTCCTACTAACAGTACTCCCATAATGAGTACATAAGTCGTTACAGCCCCCGCTACCCCGAAAGACTGAGATAAATAGCCAAGACCAATAACTGGCAGGCTCACACCAAGATAAGTAATGACAAAGAAAGTAGATACAATATTTCCTTTCGTTTTACTTGGAGCTACTTCATTAACTAGTGCCAGACTTCCTGCATAAGCTGGTCCATTTCCTCCACCAATCAATACAGCAGAAATCAACAGTAAGGTCAGTGATTTCGTATCAATCGTAATAACTAGAAAGATAAGACCCAATGCAAGAAACACATATCCAATTGTCATTAATTTCATTAGTGATAATTGTTTTAATAAAATTTGATTAAAAGCAGCAGCGATTAATCCAAGTGCTACAACTACGCCTGATATTGTTAAACTAGTTACCGTTGTAAAGCTAGACAGATTAGACGGAATTAACGACATAAACATACTAATAATCGACCATGCTACAAAAGAAGTAAATGATGCTAGTAAGAATGGTTTCATAATCTCTTTTGGAACAAATGGCTTCTTCAATTGAACAGGCTTTAAACCAGGTTTAATATTTTCATTTAAGAAAAATAGGAAGATAAAGCATGGAATGATAAATAATAAATGTACATAATAGGATAATCTCAATGGGATTGGAGCAAAATCACCAAGTAATCCGGAGAGAATTGGGCCGAATGCATTCCCAAGCGTAACAGCAAGAGCACATATTAACGCAGTCTTTTTTGTATTTTTATTCTCATCAAGCTCCGTTAAAGCAGCTACTGCTACCCCATTTAAAATACCAACAGATAATCCTTGGAATAAGCGACCAATAAGCAGCATTCCCAGACCATTCGCTACGGTGAAGCAAAGAGTTCCTATAAGGGAAAAGAAAATTCCCGGGATAAGTACTTTCTTTTTTCCAATCTGGTCGGATAATTGCCCCGCAATCACAATTGCTGGAATAACCGTAAAAGCATAAATAGCAAATACAAGGGTAATCATTCCCGATGTAAGTCCCCATTCTACACGGTAAAGCGAATACAGGGAGGCAGGAATATTCGTACCGAATAATGTTAAGAACAAGCTACAGGCAACTAGCCAGTAAGATACTTTTTTGCTTAGTGTTTTTTGCTCTCTTAGGGTTTGAATAGTATTTGTACGTTGAAGCAGTCGTTGCTGAAAAGCCGATTGATGAATAGCATCTGCATCCACCTCTACAACATCCATTAATCCCTGTAATCCTAGGATAAGGTTTTGTACTTGCTTCTCTTCTGCCGAACTAGAAATTTGTATTCTAGTCGTTGCTTCTCGTTTATATTTTTTCGTTTTGATATCTTCAATATTAACATGATGCGTTCCAAATAAGCTGGATATACGAGCCAGAACTCCCGGCTGATCGTTTACAAGCATCGAAATGCGATATGCTGAAGTCATGAGCTCTTCACTCCCTTGTTAGTTTCCATCTTCTATTTTATGATTGAATAAATATAAAGTCTATACATTTGTAAGAAAATATAACATGAATTCTTCGACAAATTATTCCAAGCTGATATTACGCGTTTTATTCTATTTTCCAATACATAGCTCAGTCTTAATTAACAGTATTTTCAGAAAAATGTTGCATATTTTATGAATATTTTTAATTTAGTCTATTTGGGAATATAATAAGATCGTTAACTTTTCAGTAGAAATGTGAACAAATTTCGAATATATATTATTATTGTGATTTTTTTCACATAATTTTATTGACCTCTTAAGGAATCAACATGATAATAATAGGGTAAGAAACATTATTACAGTGAAAACAAAGAAAACCTTTTTTCAGGAGGATTAGGAATATGGAAGGCGCATCTCTTTATGAAGTAGAAAAATTAGCCTTAAAAAAATTAAAAATTTATAAACGCAGTAAGTTTCGCTTTTTTATGCGTGCCGTTGTCGCCAGTATGTTTATTGGATTTGGAGTAATTGTTGCATTTAAGACAGGGAACTTCTTCTATGCAGTAGAATCTCCTTTTGCGTATCCTATGGCAGCATTAGTATTCGGTGCAGCTATTATTCTTATCGCTTATGGTGGCGGAGATTTATTTACAGGAAACACCTTTTACTATACTTATGCTGCACTAAGAAAAAAAATCAAGTGGACCGATGTCTTTAAAGTTTGGGGAACTAGCTATGCAGGAAATATAGTCGGAGCAATTTTCTTTGCTGTTTTCATCTTACTAACAGGGCTATTTAAGTCACCTAGTGTCAATGACTTTTTGCTTCACGCTGCAGAAACTAAATTGCAAGCACCCATAAGTGAACTTTTCTTTCGAGGAATTTTATGTAACTGGCTTGTGTGTTTAGCATTCTTTATCCCAATGGCTTTAAAGGAAGATATCGCTAAAATAACGGTAATGATTTTATTCGTTTTCTGCTTTTTTATCTCAGGTTATGAACACAGCATTGCCAATATGGCAACATTCTCTATTTCTTATGTACTAGATCAGAATCCAGCTGTCACTATCCCAGCCATTATTCGCAACTTAGTGCCCGTAACAATAGGGAATTTAATTGGCGGGGTTGGTTTTATGGGGGTTATGTATTATTACGTTAATAAGCCTTTTATGGAAGACGACGAAAAATAAACATTTTTATAAAAAAGAGCCGATTCTCCTTGGAATATCAGAGTGTGAAATCGGTTTTTTATTATTTTTTGGATCAGTTCCCTTTTTTCCTTCGCTATAAGAGAATATATTAAAGGCTAATTTTGCGGATATCAGCCAAACTTGTCTGTCTATCAGCCAAACTTCTTCCCTTATCAGCCAAACTTCTTCCCTTATCAGCCAAACTCCTTCCCTTATCAGCCAAACTTCTTCCCTTATCAGCCAAACTCCTCCCCTTATCAGCCAAACTCCTTCCCTTATCAGCCAAACTCCTTCCCTTATCAGCCAAACTCCTTCCCTTATCAGCCAAACTTCTTCCCTTATCAGCCAAACTCCTCCCCTTATCAGCCAAACTTCTTCCCTTATCAGCCAAACTCCTTCCCTTATCAGCCAAACTCCTTCCCTTATCAGCCAAACTCCTTCCCTTATCAGCCAAACTCCTTCCCTTATCAGCCAAACTCCTTCCCTTATCAGCCAAACCACCAACATCACAAAAACAAAAAGAAAGCGATGATTGAACATCGCTTTCCACACAAATCAATTAACTAATGGGACAAAATCAATCCATCCTCATTCGTCTTTTCTGGTTTCTCTGCTACTATTTCAATTAAAACTTTATGGGGCAAACAAATAATTGTTTGGCCCGGTATGCCTTTCCATCCCATTTTGACTCCAATTTGGTCTGGACTATTATCTTCTTTAATTCTGATTTGTTCATTTTCCACTTCGATTAAATTATATTGTTTTCCTTTTCCTTTTATCATAAATTGTTCATTTTCCGTATGACCTGTTAGTTCTACTTCACGAATGACTTTCCCGTCCTGTGTAATAACGGCCATGACTTTATTCCCTTCTTCTTCCTTCCCTTGGTTCATCGCAAATACGGCCATTGGGACAAATGAAATGATTAAGAGGAGAACAACCATAATAATATCAAAAGGCTTAATCATCTTGGAGTATTTTCTCATCGAAAACGTCCCTCTCTGTGTTAGCTAGTTTACACTTTTATTATAAAGGGTTAGATAGTAGAAACATATGGATAGCGTCAAATCGTCGATAAATTGCCATATGTTCGGACGGGTTTGATAAAAAAGTGAAAAGCAATCGGTCTTCTTCCTTCGATGGCTTTTTCGAATTATTAAGGTTTAAGGACAACTTTGATTACTTCATCTTGGTGATCATTGAACATTTGATACGCATTGCTCGCATCATCTAATGCAATGCGATGGGTAATAATCTCCGTTGGATCAATTTTGCCTGTAGTAATCCAATCAAATAACATAGGCATATAGTGTATTACTGGTGCTTGTCCTGTTTTCACAGTAATATTTCGTTCAAAAATATTTCCTAATGGGAACATATTATATTTAGATCCATAAACACCTGTTAAATGCATGGTACCAAACTTGCGCACAGCATTCATGCCAATTTCGATAGCACTGATTGTTCCGCCCTGAATCTTCAACTTTTGACCTATTGCTTCCATAGGCGATTTCTTTCCGTCCATTCCTACACAATCGATTACGACATCTGCTCCACCTGAAGTCAGTTCCTTTATATAGTTGCCTGTATCTCCATGATTATCAAAATTGACAATTTCTACTTGGTTCATTTTTTGAGCGTGGTTTAAGCGATATGGAATATTATCAACTGCTATAACGCGCTTCGCACCCTTCATCCAAGCAAATTTTTGAGTCATTAATCCAACAGGTCCACAACCTAAAACGACGACCGTATCACCATCTTTTACGCCTGAATTTTCGACACTCCAATATGCCGTTGGAAGGACGTCGGACATAAATAACAAGGCTTCATCCTCTAATTCACAGGACTCCGGGATAACAAAAGGGACAAAATTCCCGTATGGAACTCTTAACAATTCAGCTTGTCCACCTTGATAATCCCCATACCGTTCTGTAAAGCCAAAATATGCTCCCGTATCTGCAATATCCTTATTGGGATTAGCATTATCACATTGACTTTCCATATCGTGCTCACAATAGTAACAATGTCCGCAAGCAATGTTAAATGGCAGTACCACACGATCTCCTTTTTTTACTCTTGTTACTTCAGGTCCTACTTCTTCAACAATTCCCATTGGTTCATGTCCTATAACATAGTCTTTTTCAGCTGGTAACGCTCCTTGATAAATATGTAAATCAGATCCGCAAATAGCCGTAGATGTAATACGAACGACGATATCATCCTTTTTTTGAAGCTTCGCATTTGCCACTTCCTTTACTTGTACATCCTTCGTTCCTTGAAATGTAACAGCCTTCATCTGCAAACTCCTCCTGTTTTAGTTGATTGTTTATCTATACCATTTCCAGAAGAAGCTACAAACATCCAAATATTTCCGCGATTTACTGTAGAATTAGATTCCTAGTGCGGTTAATTTTAGGAATAACCACCGATTAAAAGACTAGATTTGGAGTAACGATGACGGTTAGGATCAAAATAGAAAAATCTACTACTTCACTTGATATAGCTACACATCCCAAGGATTTCTAATGTTGAAAGGAATTGCGGAAAGTGATGAATCCTTTTTTAAGGAGTCTTTAAAAGAATGTAAGCCTTAGACAGAAAACCAAAGAAACATGTGGAGGAAGAGACGGATTAGTAACCTTAAAATTGCAGTTGTGGTAGCTCAAAACCGTAATTGCAGGTTATATCTCAAGGCCGAGTGCGAGCGGAGGAAATAAATGCGGTTATAGGGAATGATAATGAACCGGCTTCTTTGCTATGCACTAATACTACATACTATAAGAAATTCGCTCTGATAAAGACATTGAAACACGAGCCCTATTAATCTTAGAAAAGAAGGATATGTTCAAAAAGGTATCCACCACCTGAATAATGTAAACCAACTATCAAAAACGGTTAAAGGATTGGATGGAAAGGTTTCAAGGGATGGCGACTAAATATCTGAACAACTACCTTTATTGGTTTAGCTTTCTTCAACAAAACAAGAAAATTGAAGAGAAGGAACGGATTAATCAAATGTTTCTCAGTGCTTGCCAGAACTCAAACACAATCACTGTAAATTTTTTTTGCGGGAGGTATAAAAAAATAAAACGCCATATTTCCTAATCAGTTTTTTAATATGTTTGGACTTTAATTTTAGGCCAAATAGCCTTCCAATTCTTTTTGATAATTCGCTCCTCGTAAATTGCAGCAAGTTCTTTTGTTTCGATAAAATAGGGAGTCGGTTTCAGTTCTAAATTAATGACATCATCAATTCCACAAGGAGAAGTAAGAACCAGTTTATTATCCTTGTCTATCTTTACTCCGATGGCAGTTGCAGTTTCTGGAAACTTTGAAATAGCATCTTCCGAAGAAGAATAAGGAGGAAGATTATTAATGACGTGCATTCTTGCTTCATTTTTAACAGACCAAGGTATATTAGGCATTATGCTTTTCAACTTATTCTCTAATTCCTTTTCAAAATTCTCATCAATTTTTGTGTTATCAAAATAAATAACATCTACGTCTGGCGTCTCAGTTCTTTCAATAAACCCGTGCAATGTGTCCCAGATTTTTGAACGTACAAATCCTGCACATATCCACCAATCAGGCAAATTCAAGGAACCCGCAACCTTTATAATCTCCATCATTTTTTCATCGCTTTGGATTAGCTTTATTACATCTTCTCTATTCTTTAACATTTTAAAGTTATCCCCCTTCTACACAACCGAACATACATCCTTATTCTAACACAACAAAGCGCGAAGGAATATTATTCCAAAAGATTTCCAAACACACTCCCCTTAATATCTAAAGCAACAAGTTTACAAAAAGACCATAAAAAAAAACATGACCGAAAAAAGTGTCAAAAACTCGAATAGAGAGTCTTTGACACTTTTCATTTTCATTATTCTAAAACCTGCCAGACCGAAAAATCGAGTAAATAAGCCATGCAACCATCAACATGGCAATGGAAAAGCCAATTTCAATGATTGGAAATTTCCAGAGAACGGTTTGTACTCCGCTAAGTGCGACACCAATAATGAGACCGACCATCACGATACTTAATGCCAGCAGCACTATACTAAACGCGATTTGATTACTGAATCGATCAATCTTTTTGATTAACAAATCCAACTGTGGGGAGGTAAACTCTACCTGCACCTTTCCCTTGCGAATAATTCCCATTAACTGTTTAGCGGTAATCGGAATATCTTTCAGAGAAGCAAAATATTCTGGTATTTCATCTACTATATTTTTCACTATTTTCCATGGCTTTAGCTTATCAAGAAATAGCTTTCTTCCAAATGGCTCCGCCACATCAAATACACTAAAAGTAGGATCTAGTGCAACGACAACTCCCTCCATCGTCATGAGTGACTTTCCTAAAAGGGTTAATTCGGAAGGAATTCTTATATTATGACGAAAGGCAATAATAAATAAATCATTAATTGCTTCACCCACACTTACGTCTTTCAGCGGAATATCATAATATTTATCGCGCAGTTCTTCCACATCAGCTGTTAATTTTTTTATATCAACATTTTCGGGAATCATGCCCAAATCAGAAATCGCGCGGATGATTCCTTTCGTGCTTTTATTACGAAGTGCAACAACGAAGGAAGCAAAACTCTTTTTCGTATAAGAGGAAAGTTGTCCTACCATTCCAAAATCTAATAAAACGATGCGCCCATCCTGTAGTGCAAGTACATTTCCTGGATGAGGATCAGCATGAAAATGACCAACCTCTAGAATTTGATAAAAAATCGTATAGGCTAATCTTTCGGCAAGCAGTTCTCGATCAATTCCAGCTTCATCTAATCGCTTATGGTCAGATAGCTTTATTCCCTCTATATAATCCATCGTCAATACCTTTTTTGTGGAATAATCCCAGTAAACCGACGGGATGACAACATATCCTATCGATTTATTCTGTTCTAGAAAACGCTCCATATTTCTTGCTTCGATTCCATAGTCTAATTCAACCAGCAGACCTTTTGCTAGTTCATCAACAATTTCGCGAAGCCCATACTGCTTTGCCCAACCCCATGTATTCTCCGCAATTCGGGCCAAATCGGCGATAATTTCTAAATCTGTTTCGATGATAGCATGAATATTAGGACGTTGTATTTTGACAGCAACTTGTGTCCCGTCTTTAAGGATTGCTTTATGCACTTGCCCAATGGATGCTGCCGCCAAAGGAGTTTCAGAAAAATGTTTGAACAGATGATCGACAGAATCACCTAATTCTTCTTCTAAAATCTGAACGGCTTCTCCATAGGTAAAGGGAGGTACTTGATCTTGCAGTTCTTTTAATTCATTAATTATTTCTGGTGGGATTAAGTCAGGACGAGTACTGGCAATTTGCCCAAGTTTAATAAAGGTAGTTCCAAGTTCTTCGAGTATTAAGCGGATGCGTCTTCCAGTGCTTTTAGGAGGATGTTCTTTATGAAAGAAAAACTTCTCCTCCAATCCGATCTTATTGGAAAAAAAGCCTATTCCGTTACGAGCGAGAATAGACGTTATTTTGCGATATCTTTTCATCTGTCTAATACGTTTACTTACACCCATTTTACAAACCTACTTTATTCGTCGAGATTTTTTCTTTCTAATGCCTCTATTCTTTTTTCTAATTTCTTTACATCCTCTAAAGTAGCCAGCTTTAATTCCCCATAAGCAGCATTTACCTTTTCTTTTGCTACTGCTTCAAGCTGACCTTTCATTTCCTCTCCCTTTTGAATCAAATGATTGATTAAATCTTTTGATTCATTTTTGCTTACCTCTCCTTTTTTCACCAACTCTTCAACTGTTTTTTCTACTTGTTCTTTACCTGCAATCGCTAAACCTAAACCTAAGGAAAGTGCTTTTTCAATCGTTGTTCTCATCCTCAAAAAACCTCCTTATATTTTTCTAGCATGCTTCATTTTCCCATTGACTACTTTTCTATTTGTCATTAAAGTAATCCAAATATGATTCAAAGTCAAATCATTCGAGTGTAATTTCTTTCTTTGTACCAACATACTTATGATATGCTTAATAATGTAAATAATGGTGACTTTTTCATAAGGAGGTGTCAAAATTATGGAGAATAAAAGAAGTCTGTATATCGAATTAGTATGGGGTTCCATCGGCATGCTGATTATCTCTCTGGTTATTGCCAATGCCCTCACTTGTCCTCCGAGCACTCCTTTTCTGTACCTACTCTTATTCTAGGATTTGCTCTCATAAACGGTTATATCTTTTTCCTAGAAAAAAGAGCGGGACTCAGCCAAAAAGTAATCTGGACACAATCATTGATTCTTGTTTGCATTATTATTATTTACATCGTTAGCAACTCTTCATAAAGTGATCTTAAAATGAACTTCTTAAAACTTTTCACTCCCATTTTTCTTTATTTCCCTGTATGATAGGAAAGTCGCATTATTTCTTTACTATTTTGTCATAGAATAGGTGCATTTTACTTAGCTACTATATACTGTGGATTTCTTCCAAATTAGCTAGTTAACGAGAAATAAAGAACGGAGTAATATAGATGAGTACATCCATACATTTCATTTCCCAATTCGGCTACATTGCCATTTTTGCGCTTTTTGCATTAAGCGGGTTAGGTATTCCTGTTCCAGATGAAGCATTGCTAACCTTTGTAGGCTATCTTTCTTCCATTTCCATAATGAATTTTCTTACTGCAGATATCATTTGCTTTATTGGTGCCCTTAGTGCCATGGTCATCAATTACGCACTAGGCAAGAAAATTGGCAAACCATTTCTGCTTACACACGGAAAGTGGATCAAGCTTACCCCTAGCAAATTAGAACGCGTGGAAAATTGGTTTGATAAATATGGCCCTTGGACAATAGTCATTGCTAATTTCATCCCAGGTGTCAGAAGATTAACTTCTTATTTTTCAGGCATTTCTGGCATGAATTTATCAAAATACATGTTATTTGCCGCAATCGGTTCTTTTCTTTGGTGCTTACTTTTTAATATTATTGGTTACTATATGGGAGTGCTTCCATTTTAAATGGGAAGCACTCCTTTTTTTGAAGAGCAAATTCCAGCCCAAATACTGTTCCTTCTAGCTTTCTAATTGATTATTTCATCCTAAATAATCAATTGTGGTGGCGTAGATCTAGCTCGACTACATAAGCTAAAGTAAAGTGAAAGGAGGGCTTTCATCCTCTAAATGAATACCACATTTCCATTGAGTAGTAACAAAAAAGGTGTTCACCATTTATGAAGATTGCCCTAAGATATTTGTATAACTTGCTAAAACCTTTAGCCAGTAATTGAAAAGCTTCCTTCCTGAGAGAGAAGGAAAAGTAGATTCTCTATTTCCTTGCATCATTTCTTTAGGAGCAATCGCAAATTGAATACCATTATTTTATTTACTCCAATTCCTTATAATAGTTGATTTTCTCCTCAATCTTATGAAGATTATTTTGTAAGTCTTTTATCTGTTCCTGGATACTTTTTTGATGATCTTCTAATAACTTCCGACGTAAACTTATCGTAGAATCCCCTTTACTCCGCAGATCAGAAAACTTTTTCATCTCAGACACTGGCATCCCTGTTACTTTTAAACGAATTAAGAAGTTTATCCAAGAAATATCTGACTTAGTATATTGGCGATAACCATTTACATCCCGTTTTACATTGTTAAGCAGACCAATTTTTTCGTAATAACGTAAGGTGTGTACGGATAGCTCCGTCATATTTGATATATTTCGAATTGTAAAATATTTTTTATCCATAAATTTAATTATAGCATAAAAAAAGCCTTGCTTTAGAGTGCAGTCTAAAGTGTAAATTATTTTATATTATTGATTTTAAACACTAAGGAGGATAATCAAATGTCAAATGACCGTTATCAAAGAGGTTGGGAAAAACTAATGGAAATAGACGGAGAAGGCGGAGAGCGAGTTATAAATTCTCTAAAAGATATTGCTCCCGACCTCGGTAAATATGTTGTTGAATTCGCTTTTGGAGAAATTTATACTCGAGAGGGATTAAATTTAAAACAACGCCAACTTATAACCATTGCGTCACTTGCTACTCAAGGAGGGTGTGAACCACAACTTAACATCCATATTAATGCTGCACTGAATGTGGGACTCACCCCTATAGAAGTGATCGAGGCCATTACTCATTGTGTTCCTTATACAGGTTTTCCAAAAGTTCTTAATGCTATTTTTGTTGCTAAACAAATTTTTAAAGAACGTAATTTGCAGATAAAAAACTAATATTTTTCAAGATGAGTTTCAATTCCTCGAAAAATATTAATTGTGTAGTAACTTTATATCCCTATTTTTTTTATTATATTTACCTATCACAATAGCGGCAAACGAGTAGGGAGCAGCATTGCCGTGACGACCATGGTTCCTTTTAATTCCGTGTCATCACGGATATCTTTGCCTTTGACTAATGGTTTTCATAACCTAACCGTCCAAAGCAGACTTTCACCTCCTGCTAGTGAACATGCCAGGCACACTACGAAAACAGCTACCATTAGGTAACTGTTTTCTGTTTTCTAATGCAAGAGACTAAATTTAGCTCATATTGATCCAAATAAGTTCTTATTATCTTACAAAAAAATTTAAATATTGCGGTTTTTTTCTCCCCATTCACATAACTGTTCTAAAATAGGCAATATCGATTCTGCTTTATGTGTTAGACTGTATTCCACTTTAGGAGGAATTTGAGGATATTCCTTTCGTATAACCATCCCATCTGCTTCCAAATCTTTAAGCTGTGAACTTAATGTTTTAAAGGTAATTGTTCCTATTCTTCTTTTCATATCATTAAAGCGAACAGGTTGACTTTCTGAAAGGAGATAAAGAATTAGCATTTTCCATTTACCTCCAATAACTGACAGTGTATATCCAAAAGGTGTCTCTTGGATATTACCCTTTTCTTTATAATCAGCCATACTCATATTGACACTTTCCTTTCTGATAGTAGCTATCTAAATAGTGCGTACTATTTTTTTCTTTATATTCATTTTATACTTTACCTTAATTCGAGATAAAGGAGAGAAAAAAATGACTACTATTAAAACCTACAATCACAACCTATGGGACCACGGTATTACCCAAGGATATAGTGTCAACGGTACTATCTACATTTCAGGTCAATTTTCGCACGATAAGGATGGTATGTTCGTTGGCAAGGATAATATTGAGGCACAAACTCGCCAAACATTAGAAAACCTCGATCGAGTTTTGAATGAATTTGGTATCACGAAGTCCAACCTCGCTTATGTGGAAATCTTTCTAACAAACCCGCAGGAGCACACTGAGCCAGTCATCAGTCTGTTCAAAGAATACCTGGAAAAACACAGACCAGCCGGCAGCCTCATCGGCGTGACTTATCTGGCGTTTCCGGAGCAGTTGATTGAAGTCAAGGCTGTCGCACACTCTGATTAAGTAAGATATTATTTCAAAGTAATTAATGTACCTGACCTATACCCCTGTAATAATATTGATTTAAATATCATTACAGGGGTATAGGAATATTAAATTTCCTATTAGTTATGTCACTAACCCTTCCACTTTAGTTGTGAAATACCAAAATCTATTTGATTTAAGAAATATCCTTAAATTAATGATATACGTTTTTATACTTTTCTTTTTAACCATGTTCCTTCGGCTAATTTTTCATCGATAAAATCCAAAACAGACTGTAATTGAGCCATCTGATTTTTTACTTTTTCTTTTTGCCGAAGCATACCTGCTATCATTTCAGGAGTCATCTTACTTGTTTCCGCAATATCAAGATATAATTTCACTTCTTCTAAACTAAGATTTGCCTTTTTCATACAAGTGATCATTTGAAGCCTATCAATATCAGCTTGTGTAAAGACCCGATGCTTATTCGGCAGCCGTTTAATGTTTGGGAGCAAACCAACTTTTTCATAATATCTGATTGTATCAATGCTTAGTCTAGTAAGAGCACTTGCCTTCTTAATGGTATACATTCGTTCGTCCTCCTTCTTATAAAGTCATTATAAGATATGAAGTTAACTCCAGGTCAAGGAGAATTCTTTTTATTGACATGGAGTTAACTCCATGTTCTATACTTCCTTCATTCACCAATAGGAGGTAATAAAATGATTATATCAGAAAGAAAAATAGCTCTTGTTACGGGGGCGAACAGCGGAATAGGACTTGAGCTGACTAAGAAATTAATTGAGAATGGATGGGAAATTGCAGCTTTAATTCGCTCTGAATTTCCCAAAGAAGAACAAATGCTACAGCAAAAAATCCAGACAGGAGAAATCCGTGTTTATCATGCTGATATAGCTGATTTTAAGCAATTAAAGTCTGCTTTGAAGCTAATAAAAGAGGAAGAAACAAAGCTTTATGCTCTCTTCAATAATGCTGGAGGCAGTTTTTCGAAGCTCATCTTTTCCCCACAAGGGCGTGAGCTACATTACGAAATTCAGACTGTTGTTCCCTTTATCATTACGATGGAACTACTTGATCTTTTAAAAAAAGGAAAGCCTTCTATTGTTATACAAACTAGTTCAGATGCATTTCATTTTAAAAAATCTTTCGTACCAGAGGAATTGGCAAACCCGCCCAAATTTCAGAAATTGATTGGTCCCTATGCATCGACGAAGCTGGCAATCACTTTGTGGACATATGCTTTTGCGCAAGAATTAAAGCGAGAGGGTGTCACAATTGTCAGTATAGATCCAGGCAATAACAATACAATGCGCAAAGGAAGAAATGGAGGCCTGCCACTTATTATACAGCCATTCATCCGTTTATTTGGCCCACATCCTAGTGTAGGGGCAGATCGGTTGTTTGCTGGATTAGAAAAATCCCCGCATGACGCTGGGCTTTATTTTAGAAAAGGAAAGCCTGCAGAATTCAAATTTAAACAGCATGCTGGCCAAGTTTTACTACAAGTGCAATCTGTATATGAAAAGGAATATTTGCCACTTTGAAGAAAAGAAGGAGGCTGCCAAAACTATCTTGACAGCCTTTTTTCCTGCAACTGCTTTAGACAATATTCCCATTTTTCAGTAGAGCTTTGTATAATTTTTCTTGACACTTATTTTGATAAGAATGATTATGAAGTTTACTACTTTTGAATTTCCCAATACATTGTCGGACATCCTTATCATGAATTATAAGCCCACGATACTCTTCAACATTAAGGTAATTTTGGAACCATTGATGTTTTTTTAGATGTTTTACATTTCTGCATACATCTTCTTCATCGACCTTAAAAAAAGGTATATAAACAGCAAAATTTAACAATTCGAGTAAAATTCCCAATACTTTCCCTCCCTAATAATTTGTTTATAAATTGTACGCTTATATGGAATAAAAAGTTTCACCTTATGCAATTTTCAGCTGTCCTAATTCTCATTCTTCCAACCGATACTTGGCCAATACGTAGGTAAATCTGCACAACCTATGCTAATTTTGACCTACACCACGGACTAAATTCAATTCCAATACTTGAAGTACCACCATCATGTATGATCAATCCGTAGTCATGATCCTTTTCATTGAATAAAATTAATTTATCTGGACAGTCAAAGGGATTTTTATGAATATCACACTTGAATGTTGCATGATAATCATCTCCCTACAGCAATGCATTTTCCTCTTTCTCATCTCCTTGTAAACCATTAAACACCTGCACTAAATGCTATCAGGCAAATGATGTTTGTACATTTCTAATGCATCATTATGACCCTTTAACACATTTATTGTTTTGGTATTTGGCTGAACATAAATAACGGGATAGTCCTTTTCATCCATTTTTTCATTAACTGTAAAAGCTAACTTTTCTTCCTCTAAGGAAAATTGTGCATCAATGCCAGCTTTGTTTCCACGAGCATCTAATCGTATCCATTTATTTAGAGATTTTAAATAAACGGCATTTAAAGCATGTAGACAATATCCTTTTTCAGGAGAGTCAAACAACATCAATCGCTGATAACAGAAACCTGTTGGAATATGCTGAGAACGTAATAAAGCTGCTAATAGATTAGCTTTTGCATAACAAATTCCTTCTTTGTACTTCAAAACATCGGATGCCTTACAAGTCACTCGTTTGCCTTGAATATCCCAAGAGTGAGATATTTCATCACGGACGAATTCAAAGGCTACTTTAGTTTTTTCGATTTCTGTTTGAGCTGAATTAAAAAGCTCCTTTCTTTGTTCTTTAATAATTGGATTAGAATAATTAACTTTCTTTTGTTCAGATAAGTAATCTGTTAATTGGCCGGACTCACAAATCAATTTCATTAGCTCCATTCCCTTAATTACGTATAAAAATTTGTTTGTATGTATTATTATACACACGATTCAAAACAGAGTTAAAGATGTATTATAAAATCAAAACATTATTATGCTAATTGGAGAAAAAAAGACCAAATCATAAATGATCTGGCCAGTTAATGTCATTTGAAATTTTTTCTCCCAATAGGAACAGCTTATTCCAATGTCTCCATACTTTTATGAAAATAAATCTGAAGATAAATAACGTTCTCCAGTATCAGGTGCGATGCATAACACTTTAGCAGATGATGGTAGTTCACTTGCTATTTGCACAGCAAAATGCGCGCTAGATGCACCCGATGCACCTACAAAGATCCCTTCTTCCGCTGCTAGACGTCTCGCCATGACTTCCGCATCATGATCTTTTATTAATAAGACTTTATCAAAAATGTCTCTGTTTAAGATTTTCGGTATAAATCCTGGGCCTGTCCCTGGAATTTTATGAGGACCTGGTTTACCTCCTGATAATACTGGTGAACCAAATGGCTCCACTACATATATTTTTATGTCTGGAATCATTTTCTTTAATTCTTCTCCAACGCCAGTAACTGTTCCCCCAGTACCAGCAGTCAAAACAAGTGCATCTAGCTTTCCTTCAAACGCTTCAAAAATTTCAACAGCGGTAGTACCTCGATGAGCATCGGCATTTGCTGCATTTTCAAATTGCATGGGAATAAAGCTGTCAGCAATATCTGTAGCTAAACGATTGGCTTCATCAATTGCCCCTTGCATTCGTCTGTTACCTGGAGTTAAATATACCTCTGCTCCATATGCCTTTAATATTTGGACACGTTCTTTTGTTGCATTATCTGGCATTGTAATGATACAACGGTATCCCTTTACGGCAGCAACCATAGCAATTCCTATCCCTGTATTACCTGAGGTCGGCTCAATAATAGTGCTTCTTCCTGGGATAAGCTTTCCCTCTTTTTCGGCACGTTCAATCATATTTAGAGCCGCACGATCCTTCACACTTCCGCCTGGATTGAAAGATTCTAATTTGATAAAAACCTCTGCTCCAGTAGTATTAGGTATTTTATTCAATCGTACAGTTGGTGTATTGCCAATTAATTCAAGTACAGAATCGTAAAGCTTCATTTTTCTTTATTCCTCCTATAATTTACGAGCATATTTTTCAATTATATTGCTCATCTCATCGACCTTAGATGTCACTTTATCTGCATAAGTAAAATCTCCATAGCAATATGGATATCTAAAATTCAATTTGTCATTATTACATGTATAAATGTCTGGTGACCGTTCAACCATATATTCAGAGTATGTTTTGGCTGATTCTTCACTATGTTCGACTTGATTATTGCTGACAATGAAATCAATATAACCAGGTCCCATATTATAGCTTTGAATGATTGCTTCAATATCTACTCCTTGCTTTTGCCCATACTTGTACACTTCTGCAAAATGAAATACTCCTTGCTTAATGCTCTCGGCTGGGTCTTCAATTGCATTTCTCTTCAGCCCCGCTGATTCAGAGGACTGCATGGGATCATTTCCTTTTCCGCGACTTTCTTGATCCATGATAGCAAGCACAACGGGTGCTAGCTCTTCTGCATTTAATTCATTTTTTTTCAGTTGAGTGGCAATTTCCGGTAAATATTTCAATAATCTTTGTTCTTTATTTTGCTTAATTGTAGTAGAAGCAAATAAATAGCCAAAATATATAACTAATATTAAGACAATAATTGTATTTGTTGTAGTTTTCCTTCTTCTTTTCATACCTATCCCTCGTTGACGCTTAAATATCAATTAAGCGTTTCGTTTTTGAACGTTGCATTTCCCGATACATTTATCCATTATACAAGAAACACTATCGAATTTCATTCCTCGTAAGAGAACTTTTAAATTCTTCCACCTTTTAAAAGAAAAAAAGACTTAGCTGCGCAAACATAATATGCGCTCACTAAGCCTAGCAGTTGAATCAAACTCCTTCAATAGAAGGTTTTCCAGCTTCGATTAATGCTTTGTCTTTTCCTAAAAAAATCGACAGGATCATAATAAAAATTCCTGTTCCTAATAATAACCATTCGACTTTAATAAAATCGGCAAGCGGTCCAAATATTAACATGCCAATTGGCATCATAGAGGTAGAAATCATTCCCATTACACCGAAAACTCTTCCTAAAAACCCTTCTTCTATTTTTTCCTGCAATAAGACCGTGGTTGGTGTATTAAATATAGGCATTGCCACTCCGAATAGTGCCATGAATACTAAATAGATCCAAAAGAATGGAATCATCCCGAGTGCAAAAGTACAAACTCCCATAATAATGCTTGCTAGGGTCATTGTTTTCACTTTATTCTCAAATCCACCCCATGCTGCAATGACTCCTCCGCCTACCATCATTCCAATCGAAAAAGCTATTTCAATGGCTGTAAGCCGCCAGACATCATCTCCAAAACTGCGAGTAACCTGCAAAGGAGTTAAGAATGCTGCTGGTGCCATCAGCACAAAAAAGATGGAAAAATAAATAAAGAATTTTTTCAAAAAGGCATGATGATGAACATATTTCAGTCCTTCTTTAAAATCACTAAAATAACTAGTCGCTTGTTCTAGCGATGCCTTTTGATGTGCAGGAATCTTTAAAAAGGCAAGCAAAGTAAAAATAGCAATAGCTGCCGTGATAACATCAATGAAAAAAATCGCTTCGATGGATCCCATCGTCAATAAAGCAGCACTAACCATCGGAGATACAAACATAATTACTGCCTGAATACTCCCATTAACACCATTCACTTTTGTCAGCTTATCTTTTGGCACTATTTGTGGCAAAATCGCCCCAACAGATGGCGTTTGAACACCTGTTCCAAACGCTCGAACTGCTGCCATCACAAAGAGTAGCCAAATGGAATCATATCCCATTAAAAAGAGCAGTGCCAATATTAATGTCGCAAATGCAATTAATCCATCAGATATCATAATCAAGAGTTTCCGATTATAGCGATCGGCCCATACTCCAGCCACTGGCGACAAAAGAAACGTGGGAAGAAATCCACAAAGGATATATAATGTCATCATTAAACCGGATTCAGTGGTTAACGTTATATGCCACATAATAGCGTATTGCACAAGCGATGATCCAAACAAAGATATCGTCTGGCTGCTAAGAAATAATACAATATTCCGATACCAATTTTCTTTATTATTAACTGTACTCATTTATAAACCTCACATTCTAATTTTTTTGTCATGTGAATAAGTCTATCTATTAGAGCAGAAAAAAAGAGCGAAGACTTGGTATCTCCCCTCTTTATTAACCATTATTAGGTTTCCAATAAACAGACAGACCAATCCCACTTCTTCTCAAAAGAAGACTATCCAAACGTATTTAGTTAACGATGAAATGTGGGAATCTTAGTCTCATTGATGCTGTCACAAGGAAAACCTCCGCTTCATTTATATTCCAATTAATCATAGCATATGCATCACCTTTGATACAATTTGCTTACAAAATAAATTTTTTAGACCTTTTTTATGATTGCTGATTGAATTAGCCAATTATGGCTGCCTTTTTGAGATAAGACTTAATTTTATCAGCCAAAACTGCTCCCTTTTCAGCCAATTCCGCTCTCTTTTCAGCCAAACTACTGATTTATCAGCCAAAACTGCTCTCTTTTCAGCCAAAACTGCTCTCTTTTCAGCCAAACTACTATTTTTTCAGCCAAAACTGCCCTCTTTTCAGCCAAACTACTATTTTATCAGCCAATTCCGCTCTCTTTTCAGCCAAACTACTGATTTATCAGCCAAAACTGCTCTCTTTTCAGCCAAACTACTGATTTATCAGCCAAAACTGCTTTCTTTTCAGCCAAACTACTGATTTATCAGCCAAAACTGCTTTCTTTTCAGCCAAACTACTATTTTTTCAGCCAAAACTGCTCTCTTTTCAGCCAAACTACTGATTTATCAGCCAAAACTGCTCCCTTTTCAGCCAAACTACTATTTTTTCAGCCAAAACTGCTCCCTTTTCAGCCAAACTACTATTTTATCAGCCAAAACTGCTCTCTTTTCAGCCAAACTACTATTTTTTCAGCCAAACCATCCACTTCTCAAAATACTAAAAAGCAGAGGATGGTCTCCTCTGCTTTTACCACTTCATCTTACGCTACATCTTCATCTTTTTTCTGAGAGTTAACTAGGATCTTCTCTAATTCTTCTAATGATCGACCTTTTGTTTCCGGGACAAACTTCCAGATGAACAATGCTGATAGCAAACTCATGATTCCATAAAAAGAATAGGTTAAACCGCCACTTACCTCCATCATTGCAGGATAAGTAGAAGAAATAAAGTAGTTCGCTGCCCATTGTGCTGCTACGGCAATTGCGACAGCTTGTGCTCTTATTCTATTCGGGAAGATTTCTGAAATTAATACCCAGACAACTGGTCCCCAAGACATCATAAAGGATGCTGTATAGATAATAATAAAAATTAATGTAGCAATTCCGATTTTGTTTGAGAAAGCCATTGCTGCTACCCCAAACATCCCAATCGTCATCCCGACAGAGCCAATAATTAATAATGGTTTGCGTCCAAATTTATCGACTGTGAAGATTGCAATAAGGGTGAAAACAACATTTACTAAGCCCATAATAATAGTTTGGAACATCGAAGCATCTCTTGCTGCGCCCATGCTTTCAAAAATACGCGGTGCATAATATAAAGCAACATTAATTCCAACGAATTGCTGGAAGACTGATAGTAAAATTCCAACGACAACAATTTTTTTACCAAATGTAAATAGTTTTGCTTTCTTATTACTTTCCTTAAAGGATGCTTTAATTTCAAACATTGTCGCTTTCGCCATTGTTTTCTCATATATTCTTGAAAGGATATTCATCGCCTTTTCATCTTCGTTCTTTGATACAAGATAGCGTGGTGTTTCTGGCACTGTAAATAATAGAACCATGAATAAAATTGCTGGGATTGCTTCTGACAGGAACATATAGCGCCAGCCGATATCATTTACCCACTCTAGTGTTTGTCCTTTAGCAATGCCCCAGTTAACAAAATAGACAACAAGCATTCCAAAAATAATAGCAAATTGATTTAAAGAAACTAAAGTGCCTCTTATTTTGGGCGGTGCCATTTCGCCGATATACATAGGGGAGATGGCTGAAGCTAAACCTACGCCAATTCCTCCAATAATTCGATAGATATTAAAGGTAATGAGCAGCGCATAGCTTGGTTCCCCTCTTGTGAAAAATAAAAATTCAGGAAATGCAGATCCAAGAGCGGATACTAGAAATAATACAGCGGCAATAATAAGCGAATATTTTCTCCCAAAATTGGTAGCGAAGTATCCAGATATAAAGCCTCCAATAATACAACCAATTAAAGCACTTGAGACAGTTAGTCCATGGATAAGTGAACTAAGTCCTAATCCCTCAGTAAAATAGGCTTGAAGTGAACCTTCTGCGCCGGAGATTACTGCTGTATCATACCCAAATAACAAGCCTCCAAGTGTTGCAACCATTGTAATTAATCCGATATAAAGATAGCTATTTTTATTTACCATATATTCGAAAGAGACATACTCTCTTTCTTCCCTCCTCTTGTGATACTGTCCGTCTTTCTTATCTGCTAATGATTATCACAAAGCACTATCTAGTAACTATCAACGTTACTATCTCCTCCCTTTCTAGCATCAGTATGATTCCGTTTTCATTTTTATTTAATAATTCCTATACTCTATTCCGTTCATATAAATAAATTATCACGAAAGCGTATTCTTGATAGCGGTTTCATCTTCACTTTTTTGTTAATAGCTAGACTTTCTTGTAAAATGTTTCTTTGCGCTTAGTTAAAAATCATTATAAGCAGTCTAGACCAATTTTCCAAAACGGAAAAAAAACAGCGACCCATAATCGCTGTTTCACTGTTGATATTTTGTTCGATATTCACTTGGACTCATTCCCACTTCTTTTTTAAATACTCTACTAAAATAGTTTGGGTCCTTGTAACCAATAGTTAAAGCTATTTCTTTTAGTGATACATTGGGAACTAATAGAAGTTCCTTTGCCTTTTCCAATCGTGTATTTGTTATATAGTCAATAAAGGTAACTTGAAATCGCTCTTTGAATAATTTACTTAAATAATAAGAACTGATGCCAATTTGATCCGCAACTTCCTCGAGAGAAATAGCTCGATCATAATATTTATCGATGTACTCTTTTGCTTCTAATAGTAAGGAGCGTATCCCCTTTGACCGCCATTCTCCTAACCGCTTCATAATACTCAATAATTGTGATTTAGCTGCTTCTTTAATTTGCATTGAGTGATCAAATTGTCCTAAGCTCGTTTCAATTTCCTCTTCAAAGCCTAGTTCTTTCAGCGAACGAGTTAAGATGATAAAGAAACTCTCCATTGCTTTGTGTATCATTCTTAGCTGGAAGTCGGAAGCCTGTTGAATAGATTGAAAATAGGTTTCAAACATTTGTAACCCTTTTTGGCTCTCTCCCTTTTTCACTGCATCTAGTAGTTCTTTCTCCACATCAAAGGGAATTAATTGTTTCCGTTTTTGCTTAACGCGATCATTATAGGTCATATATGCTGCACTTGGATGGCTGTGAACAAGCTCCAACGCATAGATTGCTTCTTTATAAGAATCAGAAAACTGATGAATATTTGAAACAATTGTACCTACCCCTGCATATAAAAGACATTGTTCAAGCTGTTTTTGTACATCGTGGATAATCTTTCGAGCAAAATAGTCTCTTCCCTCTTTATCTGGTGGTATATTTTCATCCAAGAGTACAAGTATAGGTACTTGAAAGCCTGTTAATGGTCCAACAATACAAGGGAGATCATATGCCTGTAAAGCTTGTTTGAGGATGCGATACCAATGGCCTTTTACTGCTTTGCTTGGATGCTGGTCTTCTGATTCAAAGGAAAAAACGGTAACAAATCCTTTTTTCTGTTCAAGATCAAGCCATTCATCCCATTCCTCCTGATTAAATTCATGCACATAATCCATTATTAAGGAAACGATGAATTCATTTTCGATAACAGAACTAACCCTCTCTAGGCGATGATGAATTTCTTGCCTGTTCCTTGCCTCTCGTTTTTCTTTTTCAATTTCTGCTGCCATTCCATCAAAAGCAGCTAAAACCTCTGAGACCTTGCTTGGTTTAAGTAAATATTCCTTTATCCCAAATTTCATTGCTTCTCGGGCATAATCAAATGTATCAAAAGCAGAAACCATAATATATTTAATCATAGGAGCAGAGGCATATATTCGTTTAATCGCTTCGATCCCATCCAACTCTGGCATCTTTATATCCATAAAAACTAAATCTGGCTTATGAGCAATAGCCAACTCTACTGCATCTTTCCCATTTTCCGCTTCTGCAGTAATTTCAAAATTAGAACGATTACGGCTAAGCATAAGCTTCAATCCTTCTCTTTCAATCGGTTCATCATCTACTAACATTACTTTTAGCATAAAGTATCCTCCTTTCCTAATTTATTCAAGCTAATCAACACTGTTGTTCCTTCGCCAACGATGGAGTGTATCTTTACTTGGCTGTCCTTATCGAATAGTCGCAGTCTTTTTATGACATTCCGCATGCCAATACCAGTTGAATGCCCTGCTCCTTTATTGGCAACTTCCTGATCTGTCTCCTCGCTCACGTCCAGCAATCGATCAATGGTATCTTGATCCATGCCCACTCCATTATCTATCACTTCAATCAAGACTTTTTCCTCTTTTTCATAAATAGATAATGTAATTTTCGCCCCTTTGGCCATCCTTTCAATCCCATGAATAAATGCATTTTCAATAATTGGCTGTAAGGTTAGACAAGGAATGGGTGTCGATAAGCACTCTGGATCAATATCCTCTGTAAATTCCACTCTCCCACCAAAACGCGTTTTTTGAATAAAAAAGTATTCCTTCACAATTGCAACTTCATCTTTCAACAATGTTTGGCGGTCAAGACTGCCTATATTGTAGCGAAGCAATGCCGAAACCGATGAGATTAAATCACTCGTCTTGTCAGCTCCCTCAATATAAGCGGTTTTAGAGATAGTATTAAGTGTATTAAAAAGAAAATGGGGATTGATTTGATTTTGTAAACTCTTCAATTCCATCTCTTTAAGCAACTGAGCCAATTTTGCCTTTTCTTCTATTTGTTTAACAGACTCTAAAATATTTTTTTTCATCTCATTAAATGTTTTCGTTAAAAACCAAAGCTCATCCTTTTGTGAAACGACAATATCTTCCCTATTGTATCTGCCAGCAGAAATTTCTTCTGCTTCCTTTGTTAAGCGACCAATAGTTATTGTGATTCCATTCGAAAACCATAATGCAAATAAAATACTCAAGAGAATAATAGATAGAAGAATAGCGGTTCCCATATTTTTTGTTTGGGTAATTTTTTCATCTAAAAAATAAGAGGCTGCTTGGTATTTTGTCAGTTTTTCATCAATTAAATCAAGTGCTTTTTCATGAATGTAGGCTGATATTTTTTCTACTTCTTTTAGAGAAGTGGAATATTGCTGAATATCTTCGTTTTCAATCCCTTGCACTGTTTTTTCTGTTTGTTTTCGAAAATTATTTATCATATTTAATAGATTTTTCTTCGGTATTCCCTCTTTTTCCATTGCTCTAAATTGTTGTTCCACCCTGCTTATCTTTTCTATTTCCACCTTGTACAAGGCTAAATTCTCCGGTAATGGTTCATGAACATAGATTTGCAGCGATTGATAGGCCTGATTCGTTTCTTTCGTCATTTCATTCAGTAAGAAGAAAGAGACCATATTCTCATCGTATAATTTCTTTACTTGTTGATTGCTAGTTTCTCGAATCCAAAATAATAGTAATAATAACAATAGAATGACCCCAAAATATATAAGCAGCTTCGTACGAATTTTAATCATGGCCATTCCCCATTTTTTCTACCATACTATCTAAATCTTTCGAGTGAATAATAGCAGCATTCATATGATGCATCTGAGGAACAGACTTCTGTTTGACCAGATGCATCATTAATTCAATACTTTTTTGTCCCATTTCGTATGGCTGCTGTTCAACAATGGCATTTATCTCTTCTTTATGTAATAAATCAAGATTCTCTTCTAACGCATCAAAAGAAATGACATATAAATCATTTTGTCTATTTAATGATCTTGCTGCTGCTGCAATTCCAATACCATCTAACGAACTTGTTCCATAAAAAGCAGTGATATCTTTATGCTTTTTTAACATCTTATAGGCCTTTTCTTCTGCTTGAACTCTTGTGAGATTAGATTCATCTATCGCAATAATCTTGATTCCTTCTATCTTTTCGATTGCCTCTTTAAATCCCTGTACTCTTAATTGATGCTGTTTATAAGCATTATCCACTCCGCCTGTAATAATCCCTATCTTCGCTTTTCCCGCAGTATCCTTTACCAATGTTTGTCCTGCCAATCGACCAGCTTCATAATTATCTGTGCCAATATAAGCAAGACGCAAACTATCTGGTGCATCTGTATCAATCGTAATAACAGGAATACCTTCTTTTACTGCCTTGTTAATTAGAGGCGTAAACGAATCATTAAGCGCTTGCACAATTATTCCATCCACTTTAGCCTGTATGGCCATATCTAGAAGTTTTAATTGTTCCTCGGGATTGGATCGCTTTGGACCCTCGTATTCAACAAAAACATCATTTTCCGCTGCAGCTTTTTTTGCTCCAGCTCCTACTAAGCGCCAATAATCATGATCCATTTCCTCGCCAATTAAAGCAAAATGATAGGTTGGTAGAGATACCTCATCAGAAAGAACTTCTTTCATTTTCTTATCAAAAGTATGAGCTTGCTTATAAAAATACAAGGAATATGCAACCGCTATCAGAAAAGAGAGAAGGAAAAAGCTATATAGCAAGGTTCGTTTCATATGCCCCTCCATGTCTTATCTAGTCTATTATGTTGATGATAGCATAAATTTAAAACTGGTGAGTAAGGAAATGTCTAGAAAAACATAGAGAAAGAAAATTTTTATTTCGTTTATATATAATAGATAATGATTTTTCCTTTCTTAAGAACAGAAAAGCTAGTACTCTTTTAGCGAAAAGTACTAGCTTTTTTTAGAATTCAACTTGAAACGATTATTTTGACAAATTCATTTTCATGCTGCTCTAATAACTCTCTAATATCGATATCATCGATAAAAAAGTCATCTACATATTTCGTTCCTCTGTAGTAATGTTGCTTGCCTTCAAAGTAAAAAATATCAGCTGTTCCTTCAAATGTATAAGTTTTCCCCTTTGCACAAACAATAGTAAGCTTAATTTCTTCCCCATTGCAGCCCATATAATACTGTGATAAAGGGACATTATTAATAACTAATACATCTGAACCGATATCTCGTTGAATGACAACGATTCCTTCTAATTCCTTCATTTTTCTTCCTCAACTATAAATACTAATTAGACTAAAATATATAAAAAATATCCTACAAATATTTTCACTTATTAAAAATCGTATTGGGCTTCCTTTTTCGCTCGTATTTCCGTATATGTCTCTGTTAATACTATTGTATCTTCCACTAATCGTTCAATGCGGAATAACACATCATCATCTGTAATTTCTTTGCGCTGAAAATCCTTTTCCTCAATAAATACATATGTTTGGACGATCTGTGCTTTCATATAAGCCAAAATCGGTTTTAACTGCTGTTCAGCAATTAAATAATGTTTAGATGAACCTGCCGTTACAATTATACTAACTACTTTATCGCGAAACGCATTTTGCGGCAACAAATCAAAAATATTTTTCAATGTAGCAGGAATAGATGCTTGGAAAACTGGTGTGCCTATAATAATCGCATCTGCTTCCATCAATGTCTTGGTAACAACCCCAGTGTCCCCTTCATATTCTAAATAGTTTCTCCCATCACTAAATTGGATATCATAATCCGCCAAATCGAGTAACGTTATCTCAATATCGGGATAATTATCCGCAATAGCTTTCATTGTGTAATCCATCGCTGTTCTCGTTTTAGATCCGACCTTTGATCCGGATAATCCAACAATTTTCATAACCTTATGCCTCCGATTTTTTTGTGTATTTTCTAATAGCCGGCAAAATTTCCGTACCAATGATCTCCACATTTTTCATAACATTTTTAAACGGCATACCACCAAAATCAATTTGGGCAATATAGCGTTGATGATTAAACATTTCATGTTGATAAAGAATTTTTTCTATGATTTGCTGTGGACTTCCGATGTTCATAATATTATGCGGATCTACCCCTTGGGCAAAATGCTGTTTTGGAAATCCTGCCCCATTTGTTTTTTTCATGCCTTCATTAATATGTGGGTACATATCTTTTAAAGCTTGCTGGGATGATTCTGCTGCATAAAAGAAGCCTGCTGTAGCTACTGGTAATTCAGCTGGATCAAATCCGCTGTTACGAGCTGCTTCACGATAAGCATCTACTGTTCGTTTGAATACAGATGCTGGACCACCTAAATGTGCCATAAACATTGGAGCTCCTGCCATTCCAGCTCTGATTGCACTTGCTGGTGTCCCTCCAACTGCACGCCAAATCGGAATAAAACTATCTTTAGGTCGTGGTAACACTCTCGCATTTCTTAACGGTGCACGGAATTCTCCACTCCAGTTCACTACTTCCTCTTCATTAATTTTCATTAATAATTCAAATTTCTCTTCAAACAATTCTTCATAATTACGAAGATCGTAACCTAACAATTCAAATAAACCAACTCTTGAAGCACGACCAGCAATAATTTCAGCACGGCCTTTAGAAATTAAATCAATTGTTGCAAAATCCTCATATACCCGGACTGGATCTGATGTACTTATAATAGTAGACGAGCTAGCTATTTTAATATTTTTCGTAGCTTGTGCAATAGCTGATAACACCACTGAGTGCGCTTGTGTAACAAAATATTCCTGATGACTCTCTCCAACACTAAAGAAATCAAGTCCTGCTTGATCTGCTAATTTTGCGTATTCGATAATCTCGTGTACACGTTCTTCTGCAGAAATTCGTTCCCCTGTTAGTGGGTTTGGTAAATGATCCCCTAATGTATAGATACCAAACTCTAATCCTTTGCTTGGATCTAATCCGTATTTTTTCAATTTCTTCACCTTTCTTCTATTCATCATTATTTAAACTATTCTTTAATTCCTCAGGCGATCTCTCCCAATATTCATTGTTAAAATCAACAAGGAACTTTTTTAACGACTGCTTGGAATCGTAATCCATATTATTTAACGCAAATCTTCGTTTGATAGCTCTATCAAGGCTATTTACGTGCTCTGGCATCGCCTTGTAGCCAAAACGTTTTCTACTTCCTTCTTTCATTTTCTTTGCTACCAAGATTTCGCAAGCACCAGCACCAGAATAATAAGCACCCTCTTCATTTCTGTCCAACGCAATCCAAATAACCCAATATTTATGCGGATCCAAATCTAGTACTTCTTCTTTTGTCACATTCTTAAAAAATACTTTTTGTTCCACTTTACTTCTGCCATGCATAGCGCCTATATCAATAAATACTTCCTGGCTTTCTCGATCAATAATGATTGGCGTAACATTCTCTAAAGAGATAGATCCTACTCCATAGCCGCCATCACCTTTTGTTGGATCATTCCGCAAGATATTAAATTGTGCATTTTTTTTGGATGAACCTTCCTTTTTGTTGTCCATATTTGCGTTAACTCCTCCTTTTTGTACAAGTCCCTTATGCTTTTTTTCTTATTTTGACCAACTACATAAGGTATTTTCGGAAAACTAACTTACTGCTTCGAAATGACTTGTCTTGATTGCTATATTAAGGGTGATGGTGTTTTATGGCAATTATTCTGCTTGTTGGTGTTATTATAAATAAGGATTTTATATGCTCATTTAGTTTATAGCTTGCCATTTTTAGAGTGTGGCTATGTATGAAGTTTGGATGGAATACAGTGGTTGGTGAGTTTTTGAATTCAGGTGTTTATGAACACCATTTTTCCCTCTTCCTGACGAGCTTTTGGCTTTCATCCTCTCCATGAACACCACTTTTCCCTCTTCCTGACGAGCTTTTGGCTTTCATCCTCTTCATGAACACCACTTTTCCCTCTTCCTGACAAGCTTTTGGCTTTCATCCTCTTCATGAACACCACTTTTCCCTCTTGCTGACGGTTTTTCGGCTTTCATCCTCTTCATGAACACCACTTTTCCCTCTTGCTGACGGTTTTTCGGCTTTCATCCTCTTCATGAACACCATTTTTCCCTCTTGCTGACGGTTTTTCAGCTTTCATCCTCTTCATGTCAGCAGTCCCATTATTCTCTTTATATAGAAAAAATTAAGTTTCTTCCCAAACAGTTTTTTATCTAAATAGGACAGTTCTTCCGCATCCAATAGGATACATAAGAACCGTCCTCCCTCTGTTTCCTTATGCTGGGTTTACTTCTAATTCTACTTTGATTTTGATGTCTTTTCCTACTAGCACGCCGCCTGATTCTAATACTGCGTTCCAAGTAAGTCCGAAGTCTTCACGGTTGATTTTTGCTTCTCCTTCGAAACCGTAAACTTCTACGCCCCATGGGTTTGTACCTTTCCCACCATATTCTACGTCAAATGTTACTGGCTTTGTAACATCCTTAATAGTTAAATCACCAGTTACTTTATAGTCATCGCCATCTTTTGTAATCGATGTTGATTTAAAATCAATTGTTGGGTATTTTTCTGTATCGAAGAAATCTGCTGATTTCAAGTGATTATCACGATCTTCGCTATGTGTGTTAATGCTTGCTACATCAAATTTAAATGCAATGCTAGCAGTTGTTAAATCTGCTAAATCTGCCGCTTCTACGTCTGCTGTATAAGAATCGAATTGACCCTTCACCTTTGATACCATCATATGTTTTACTTCAAATCCTACGCTAGAATGTGATTGATCTACTGTCCATTTTGCCATTTTAAAATTCCTCCCATTTTCCTCTTATTATTTACTTTGAATTCAAGATATTTATTAAAAAAATTAGTTTCCCTCAATCTTATTGAATATTAAGGCAAACTTATTAGAGATATTCCTATCAAAAATACTTTGAAATAAATTATCTCTAATTAAAGATAATTTTACACGCATCTTTTTGTTTTGTCTACACTTTTGCGAAAATTTTTTCAGGAATTTTTGAAAGAAAAATTAAATTAAACTAATCTCAGAATATAGACATACTATTATTAAAAAGAGATATCATCTTATATACTAAAATATTTGTACCTTCCCGAAATAAGTGAGATTCCAACATAAGAATTGTGCAAATTCCAATAAATTATTAGCTTCTATTTAGACGCTTTTTTTAAAAAGTTAAGTATTTTCACACCCAAAAAAAACAGGCATCAGCTAAATGATACCTGCTTTTTCTCTTAACAAAATGTATCTTTTGACTTTGGTACAGAAAGTCCAAATAATGGACGAAGATACAAGGCAACAAATGTCCCAGCTAATGCTAATATTCCCCACACATAACCGTGAACACTGAATGATGCAATCCCGCCAAAGTAAGCACCTACGTTACATCCAAATGCTAAACGTGAGCCATAACCCATTAGTAAGCCGCCAATGATGGAAGCAAGCACATTTCCAAGCGTCACTTTTGAAAATTTAAAAAGACCGCCAGCTGCCGATGCCAAAAAGGCGCCAAGGATAACACCGAAGTTTAGAATCGTTGTAGAATCTGCAAAAATAGAAGCTTCTAAAGCTTGAGCATTTGCCCCTTGCCAGAATCCCCAGCTTGCTACATCCATACCAAAAAATTGGGCCACTTTTGAACCCATAAAGCAAAGGCAGAGGTAATTCCCCATGGAGTACCGCGTGTCATTAAGGTTAAAGCATTAAGAACAGCTAACACGATCGCTGCCGCAAATAATGGCCATGAACCGCGGAAAATACGTTTCCAGCCAGTTGTTGTTGGAAGAGGAGCCATTTTTGGCGCTTTTCTTTTTCTTTCCACAACCAATGTAATCCATGCAATTACACCAAATAGAATAATGGATACAATCCAAGCACCACCATAGCCAAGACCAGTTGATGTCGCTAATGAAATTGGGGCAAAAGATGGTAAGTCTTCTGTCCAAAACGACAGATGAGCTGCACCAATTGTAGAACCGATAATGAAGAATAGTAATGTTACAAATGCAACAGAACGTCCGCCGCCTACTGCATACAAGGTACCAGAAGCACATCCGCCCCCAAGCTGCATGCCAATCCCAAACATAAAGGCACCAACGACAAGACTAACACCAACCGGTGATACATAGCCAGTCGCTCCTGTTCCAAAAAAGGAAACGCCGTATGCTAAAATTGGGGCAAATAGCGTTACCGCCACTGCTAACATCAGCATATGCGCACGTAACGCCTGCCCATTTCCTACTGACGCAAGTCTGCGAAATGCGGATGTAAAACCAAAACGAGCATGAAATAATGTATATCCTAGTAAGAGGCCCAAAACTAATAATATCGGCTGCATACTTTTTTGTGTCATTAATAAATAGACTAGTAGAATCGCTGTTACAATGAGTCCACCAATGATTAAAGGCATCTGTGGAGCCTTTAATCCTTTTGGTTGTTCTTTTTGACTCTTTATCTTTTGAGTCGACTGAACATTTGCTGAAGTTGCCACTCCAAAACACCCTTTCCCTATTAATATAGTCGGAATTGCTTTTTTCATCTTAATGGTATTTTCAATTTGTGTCAATATAAATTTTTATTTTTGTAATTAAAAATAAAAAGATACCTTCACCATAGGAGTAAAGGTATCCTTGCTTTTTGAAATCAGGATAGATAGAGAATTTTCTTCGCAAATCAATCAGATTCTTTCCAAATGAGTCTTCTAATATATCACGATGTTTCTCCAATATTTCCATTAAGTATAAATCATGGATCATTAGCATTGGCTGCTCTGTGGCTGCCTTTCTTTTATATAATTATGGATTAAAAAAGCTGTCTGCAAGTGCTTCCGTTTCCTTAATGAATCTTGTTCCTGTACTTGGGATAGTCTTTTTCATTTTTCTTCTAGAGGAAACCGTTACATTGACCCAGATCATTGGCGGAGCAAGTGTCATTATCGGTGTTATTTTAAGCTCCATTCAAAAAAGGAATTACCTCATGCCCTGCCACCGGAAGCCTCTTTGGAATAGCAGCATACAAAAAAACCAGAAGCTATCTACTCCTGGTTTTCCTATGTTTACAAATTATTGATTTCCTTTTTTAACCCACTCTGCAACGGTAACAGTACGTTTCGCTTGATGTTTAACTGCACCTTGAACGTCTTCGATCATTTTTCCATCTTGTCCAACTGTTACACTTGTACCATAAGGGTTTCCACCTGCTCCGAATAGAACTGGATCTGTGTATCCTGGTGTAGCAATAATAGCGCCCCAATGCATCATAGAAGTGTATAAAGATAATAATGTTGCTTCTTGTCCACCATGTGGATTTTGTGCTGAAGTCATAGCACTTACTACTTTGTTAACTGTTTTTCCGTTTGCCCATAGACCGCCTTGTAAATCAATGAATTGCTTCATTTGAGAAGGCATTGTACCAAAACGTGTTGGAACACTGAAAATAATCGCATCTGCCCATTCAATATCTTCCGATGATGCAACTGGTACATCTTTTGTTGCATCCACTGTTGCTTTCCAAGCTTCATTGCTGTCAATAACAGATTGTGGCGCTAATTCTTGTACTTTTACTACTTTCACTTCTGCGCCAGCTTCTTTTGCTCCTTCTGCTGCCCATTGTGCTAATTGATAGTTTGTTCCACCCATACTATAAAAAATTACTGCTACTTTAACATTTGCCATGTTTTCCATCTCCTTTGATTTTCCAAATAATTTGTTTAAAAACCCCATAAGTACACCTGCTTTAATTTTTTATTGATCTTATAAGAATCACCTCCACTGAAATAGTCTTTTCAATGTTAGCTGTTCTTCTTATTCCCCAATTGTGGAAATTTATGATTACTTTTTCTCTTTTAAATAATTAACTATTTGTTAAAGCTGAATACCATTTAGCAGCTGCTTCTACTTCCTCAGCTGTTAGCTGATGGCCTCTGTTTTCCCAATGCATTTCGACATTCGCATTAGCATTAACAAGCATTGATTGTAGTTCATTTGATTCTTCTTTTGAACAAATCGGATCATTGGTTCCTGCAGTAATAAATACTCCTTTTCCGGTTAAATCAGGGAGCGTAATTCCTCTTCTCGGTACCATTGGATGATGTAGAATAGCTGCTTTTAATGCATCCTGATAGTGGAATAATAAGCTTGCAGCAATATTGGCACCATTAGAATAGCCAATTGCTACGATATTTTCTCTATCAAATTCATATTTTTGGGCTGCTTCATCCAGAAATTCATTTAATTCCTTTGTACGAAAAATTAAATCTTCTTCATCAAATACACCTTCTGCTAAACGCTTAAAGAAACGCGGCATGCCGTTTTCTAAAATATTCCCGCGGACACTTAACACAGAAGCTTCATCATCGATCATCCCTGCTAGTGGCAATAAATCTAACTCTGTTCCGCCTGTTCCGTGTAACATCAATAACGTGGGCTTCTTCGGATCTTTTCCCTTATTGAAAATATGTTTCATCCCTTCTCCTCCTCTAAGATTCTAATCTCTACTTTAGGCAAAGCAGCTGTTAACTCATCACGCTTTTCTTCTAACCAATCAGGGAGCATTAGCTTCTCTCCCAATTGTTCTACTGGCTCATCCACCGTAAATCCAGGTCCATCAGTAGCTAGCTCAAAAAGAATGCCGCCTTCTTCATGAAAATATAAGGCTTTAAAATAGTTTCGATCTTTCACTTCCGTTGGATAATACCCTTTTTCTTGTAGCAGCGTTCTCCATTGCTGAAGCTCTGTCTCATCTTTTGCCCGCCAAGCAATATGGTGGACAGTTCCTGCTCCCATGAGCCCACGAACAGACGGGGTCAATTTGATATCTATCACATTTCCTATCTGTGCATCGGCGATGAAACGCAAATACCCTGCATCTTCTCCTACACATTTAAGACCCAATATATGTTCTAATACCTCTGCTGTTTTGTTCGGTTGTGCCGAAAGTAATGTTGCTCCGCCAAAACCTTTAATAGCAACATCAGGATGGATTGAACCTAGCTGCCAATTACTTAATGGTCCTTCGTTTCGTTCCACTAATTCGATTTGCAGACCATCTGGATCGACAAATTGCAAATATCTTTCTTTAAATCTCGAAGCATTTTCCACTTCTACACCATAGGAAAGAAGACGATTTTTCCAAAATGCACTGCTACCATGTGGAATAACATAGCTCGTTACACCAACTTGCCCTTGGCCAATTCTACCTTTCAGCTGTTTTTCCCATGGAAAGAAAGTAATAATTGTTCCTGGTTCCCCTGTTTCATTCCCAAAATAGAGATGATACACTTCTGGGCGATCAAAATTAATTGTCTTTTTTACCAATCGTAGACCAAGGACACCTGCATAAAAATCAATATTTCTTTGTGCATCATTTACCATTGCTGAAATATGATGAATTCCTGCTGTTTTTTGCATCTTATCCTCTCCATTTCATGGAACTATTGTGGTCTTACTTTTGTAAACATGTCACCAATTTTTGCATAGTCATTTCCTGCTAATCTGCTGACAGCTGCTAACCCTCTTGGATCAATTCTGCCATTTTCATACAGGGTAGGATCAATGTGATAATGAACCACTCTTCCAATTAGAAAATCACATCCAGGAAGTGCCTCGGTACCTCCCAACTCTAATGAATGTTCCAATACACATTCCATACGAATCTTAGCTTCCTTTATACCCGGTACAGAGATGGCGCTGCTATCTATCGGTGTTAATCCTGCTAATTCAATCTCACTTTCACTTGATGCAAGACTTGCTGCCGTTTGATTAATTTTATCAACATTTTGTTCATCTACAATATGAATGACAAATTCCTTTTTGTTTAAAATGTTCCTTGCCGTATCTTTTGGTTTCCCATTGGAACGCTGAATGGATAACGATATCATTGGCGGATTAGATGATACAATATTAAAGTAGCTGAAAGGAGCCCCATTTAAGACACCCTCTTCCGACAAGCTAGTAACAAAGGCAATAGGTCTAGGAATTATGCTTCCAATTAGAAATTTATAATTCTCTCTTTCTGAAATGGTTTTCGGATCAATGGAATGCATCAAATCATCCTTTACAAATTAGTCGAGATTTCTAACATCAATTGGTATTAATCTGCTATTAAGCTGTTCTCTATATTGTTCATATTGACTTGGCAGCATTAATGTCTCTCCTAGTGTTTCTTTAGATTCATCAATTGCAAATCCTGGCGGATCTGTCGCAATTTCAAAGAGTATTTCACCATGCTCTCTAAAATAAATGGCATTAAAATAATTTCGATCCTTAACAGCTGTTACATGGTATCCATTTTGCGAGACATGTTTCTGCCAGTCTAATTGGTCAAGATCATCCACTGCTCTAAAAGCAATATGATGAACAGTTCCAACACCCATTTCCCCACTTCTGCCTGTAGTTAATTTTAAATCGATGACATTTCCAATATCGCTAAAGGAACGGAAACGTACATATTCTCCTTCTTCGCCAACCTTTTTAAATCCCATCACTTTTTCTAAAAGTTCTGCTGTTTGTGCAGGTTGTTTCGATAAAAGCGTTGCACCACCAAATCCTTTAATAGCATTTTCAGGTGTCACTTCACCAAACTGCCAGCTATTATTTTTCCCTTCTGCTCTTTCTACTATTTCTAGCAGTAAGCCATGGGGATCAGAAAAAGCTAAGTATTCCTCTCCAAAACGCTCTGTTTTTGTGAAAGAAATATTAAATTTTGCTAACCTTTTTTCCCAAAATGAAAGAGCTCCTATAGGCACAACATAAGACGTTACACCGACTTGCCCGTCTCCAATCACTCCTTGACGCGCTCCTGCCCATGGAAAGAAAGTAATAATCGTGCCTGGATTGCCGCCTTCATCTCCAAAATAAAAATGATATGTCCCTGGATCATCAAAATTGACCGTCTGTTTCACTAAACGCAATCCCAATACACCTGCATAAAAGTCAACATTCTCTTGCGGGTGGCCTACGATTGCCGTAATATGGTGAATTCCACTTGTGCTCTTCGTCATTGCCGTTCACTCCTATTCCAATTTTCTAGCAAGCTTTATTTAGTTACTATTTGATATAAGTAGAAAAATCATTTATAGAAATTCTCTATTTTCGCTCATTACTACGAATTAAAATATTATTAATTCGAGATATAACCTCAAAAAAAATCACATCTCTTGTGCATGAAGCCCTAATTTTTTGAGCTGTTCAATCAGTATTTCTTTTTCTTTATTGTCTAACCCGCCACATATCTCGTTCATGGCTGCTCTATGCTTTGGAAAGACTTTGTCCATAAGCTCGGTTCCCTCTTCTGTTATCACCACATAGGTTATGCGGCGGTCTTTTGGACAAGGTTTTCTTCTGATTAATTTTTTATTCTCTAATTTATCTACTACATAGGTAATGCTGCTGCTTGCAATCAAAACTTTTTCACCAATCTTTTGAATTGGCTGATCCCCTTTGCTATAAATCAATTCCAGCACAGAAAATTCTGTAGGGTTTAAACCGAGACATTTTATATCTTCTTCTACACGTTTCTTTATCGATTGCAATGCTCTCGACAACACAACGAATACCTTTAATGATAAATCTTCTTCATATTTACTTACTTCCTTATTATCCATGATAATCTTCCTTTCAATTATCTTGAATTCGAGATAATTATATAATACTTTATTTGTACATGTCAACTAGTATTATTTAAACAATCACATTCACGTTATATTGTCCGTATGTAAAAGAACAGAATTTCCCCATAGCGAGTAATTTCCGCCTTTATTAGTAAACCCATCTTTAGATCTACCATAAGGAAGTGAGTCGTAAAAATTAACTTGGTCAGTTTTCAAAAACAAATTTGCAGTAGTAGGAGGCACTTCCTTAAAGTTCTCCTTACTGATTTCGATAATCAAATTTATCTGTTGGAACATGAAGAGAATGCCCATTCACTACTACTGTATGTTTATCGCTCCATACAATTTTTGCTGTTTCTTCCCCTTCATTCCAATAAACGTTCTTTTTCTTACCCTTTTTATTAAAGACAAGTTCCCCGCGGATTGCATATGAAGTAGTTGCACCACCATTTGTCCGATAAGCTTTTAAGGTATAGGACCCGTCTGGTGAAGTTTCTTCTGTAATATATTCTCCTTTTGGCAATCGATTCATATCATAAAAAGCCCAGTATACTCCATAGCCAATAATCCCAATAAAAAGAATAACACTGATAATAAACAGAAAGCCTTTATTTCTTTTGCTTAGATAAGTATTCAAATGATTTCCCCCCCACATTTAAAATAATCTAAATATTCTTTCCTTATTATATATTATTAATTATATAGAGATTTATAAAACCCTTCTTCCATCAAGATCCAATAAAATACAGGTGGCATTTCCTCCACCTGCTTTAGTCGTTGTATTAAGTATTAAGAACGTTTTTGTTTCTTTCTAGAAGAATCTTCCTTTGTTTTTCCTGTTTCCTTTGAAGTTGTTCCTTGACCTTCTGGCTGGTTAGAACCTAAACCAATTGTCGATGGATCAGCTTTTCTGTTTGTCATTCTCTTCACCTCCACAGATTAGTGTTCCATGAATAAATGAAGTTATGTGAATCGTTGTATAAAGAATGAAAAACATACATTGTAACTTTAGATGCTGTTATTCGTATTACTTTATATAAGGATAAAGCAAACAACCGCAGTATAGAAAAAACTTCTATTAGTGATGCCCTTATAACCACTAATGGTTAGTTATATTTATCGACCTTCAAGTGTACATCCCATCCTTAGCTGACAGATTTTCTGCAGTTTGAGCTGGAAGGTATGCAAAAAAAAGAAAGGAGAAACGACTGTCATGAACAATCAGACAAACACTAATTCAATCATATCGGTAACATTGGGTATTTTATCGGTATTAATTCCCTTCATTGGTCTTATTTTAGGAATTATCAGCATTATTTTTTCAAGAAAAGCAGTAAATGAAATCAATAAAACGGACGAAAATGGGAGAGGTTTTGCGACAGCAGGTTTAATATGGGGCATAGTTGGAATAATCCTCCAACTATTAGTACTGTTAGGGATTATTGCGTTTTTATCACTAGCTACTTTTGGATAAACTATATGTTTTTGTGAGGCTCCCCCTTTATGGAGAGCCTTTTTAGAAAATCATATTGTTGTTGCTTCGGATAGTACCTACAATATTACTGACAACTTTTAAAAGCATTCTGCCATTTATATTATTTAAAAATATATTTCTAGAAAATAAGCGTAATTCTTGTTCCTTCCCCTAACTTGCTATCTACAAATATCTTTCCGCCATGTGCTTCGACAATCTGCTTAGCAATAGCTAATCCTAAGCCACTTCCTTTATGTGCTTCTCCTGTATTTGTTCCGCGATAGTAGCGAGAAAATAAATCCTCTAGTTCTCCTTCTTCAATGCCATTGCCATTATCCTCTATCCATACTTTAATCGTTTCTTTTTCTTGACCAATAAATACTTGAATAAAGGTATCGGGTGGATTATGAACGATGGCATTATAGATTAAATTCATTAATGCACGTTGTATCAAGGTTTTATCGCAGTTAAATAAAATTTGCTCGGTTTCTGTTGAAAAATCAAGATTGGTTTCCTCGTATAAAGGGTGATTCAAAATTTGGATAACGGACTCCCTTATGATATCCACCAAATTTGCTTCTGCCTTTTTCAAAAGAAAGACATTGCTTTTTAATTTATAGGTTAGATTCAAATCATCGATTAAATGCTCAATATAGACTGATTTATCCAGGATAATATCCACATATCGATTCTTTTCATTAGCATCTAGCTCGTAGTCTTGCAGCAGTTCCGAATAACCTTTAATCGAGGAAAGTGGTGTTTTTATATCATGCGTAATATTCGTAATCCATTCTTCTCTCATCTTTTCTAATTTTCTGCGCTCTGCTTCATTAGATTGCAGTGTATCCGATAATTCATTTAAATTCTCAAATACCGTTTTATAAACACCCTTCACCTCTCCTTCTGTTTCTTTAATAAGTCCGAGCAGCATTCGAATCGTCGTTGACTTTCCAGCTCCGTTTGGACCGAGAAACCCATAAATCCCTCCCTTTGGTACTAATAGATTCACCTGATCAACCGCTAAAAACTTTCCAAATTTCTTCGTTAAATTGCTTGTTTCAATAATATAATCTGACATGACTTTCTCCTCCATTTCTTTTCTTCCATTATTCTAGCCGCTCTATCTTAACTGTTCGTTTTCCATACCTTAACTGAACCTTAAAAATCTATAATTTTCTACCTGCACATAAATAGAACAAAAAATACAGTCTTTAAATTAAAGTTATTTTTTCATATAGTAGTTATCACACAGGAAGGCAACAGAAAAGGAGTAGTATAGATGAAAATAGAAGAACCAAAGATACCTGCGAACCTACCATCAAAGAATTTTCACGATATATTGTACGAGGAAGAATTAGAGTTAGAAGGATGCGAAGTTCATCACTCCATGTTTGAAGAAGAAGTATTAAATAAAGTACGGTTATCGAAAATGGTGCTGAAGAATTGTAAGTTTATGCATACTGATTTTTCCGGCATGGAATTAACAGACGTTATTTTTGAAAGCTGTGATTTCTCTAATGCGAAGCTCACTAGTTCTTCCATTCACAAATGCCAATTTACTAACTGCAAATTATTAGGGGTAGATTTTACAGACTCCCGTTTAAGAAATGTGCAGTTTACTGATTCCTTATTGAGACTAGCCGCTTTTGGAAGCTCCAAATTAGAGAAAGTTAGATTCCAAGACTCGCCTGTTGAATCTGCTGATTTTTATGATTGTCTCTTTAAAAAGATCGAATTTAAGAAATGTACAATGGACGGAGCAAATTTTGAAAGAACTTCCCTTAACGGTGTTGATATTAGTACCTCTACCTTCCAATCATTGCTTGTATCTCCACCAGATTTAAAAGGGTGTAAGGTTTCTACCTATCAAGCCATCCAATTTTCTGCTTTATTAGGCTTGGAGATTGTTGATTGATTGCATAAAAAAGTTCTAGCAAACCGTCCTATTTCGGTTTGCTAGAGCTTTTACTGTTTATCCCCAAAACTTCATATAATCTTTCCTTTTTTAACATACTAATGTTGAAAGATATCTTCTCCTCTTTCAAAAGGTTCTAAGGGATTTATTTAAAGGTGACACCCAATTTGTCTATTTATCGCCATAAAAGTTTTCTTTATGATATATGTGGTAATTTAGTAGAGAACACAAATTTAATGCCTGTTGCATACTCAATATAAATGAAAGTTTTTCATATGTAGACAGCCACTACAGTCAGGATTGCACATTGAAAGTCGTAGCAAAGCATCTCCAATATGATTATGCTTATCTTTCCAAGCTGTTTGTTCATATAACAAATATGACCTTTATCGAATACTTGACGCAGTATCAAATATCACAGGCGTGTTGTCAGTTAAAAAATCGGCAGCTGCCGATTGGCAAAATGCCATAAACTGTGGGTTACAATAATTTGCGATTCTTTCATCGCCATAAAAAAAGATTACTCACATTTCGCCTAGAAAATAGCGAGAACTCTCGTAAGATGTATAGAAAGCCGATATTATGTCCATTTTATAGATACAATGCTTAAAGGTGGGATTTCCATGGAAAACGCCTCCAAGAGATTGCAAATATTGATAGGCGACACGTTACAAATACTTGATCATATGAAAGTAGATGCTGACAAAGATCCTTTGCTTCAGCAAGTGAAGAATGATTTACAAGAACAGAAGAACAAAATGGATAACTTTCCAAAATCAAACGAAGAAATCATCAACACAGCCAGCTCGATGACACAAAGTCTTGATAGAATAAACAATATGGTTCAACAATTGGAAGCTAGCTTAATGGAGGACTATCAAGCATCAACAGGGGGCATTGATGAATATCAGCATATGTCCATTGATGAGCAAAGAGAACAGCCTGAAAGTTATCATGATAAAATTGATTACTTAAGTGCTGTAAAAATCCGCGAAAATATAAATCGAATGAATGAAGTACTACTAAACATTAGATCTTAATATTATTTAAGTAAAGGGGAGGGGAGATTCCATGCCTTTCGTTATAACTTCACCATGTATGCATGAACAAGCAGGAGATTGTGTAGATGTTTGTCCTGTTGATTGTATCGCAAAGGGAGAAGATCAATTCTATATTGATCCCGATATTTGTATTGACTGTGGTGCATGTGAAGCAGTATGTCCAGTTTCCGCCATTTATCATGAAGAAGAGGTACCACCAGAAGAACAGCCTTATATCCAGAAGGCTATCGATTTTTACAAATCATATGAAGGATAAGGAAAAACAAATCAACTTTTTTAGTTGATTTGTTTTTCTTTTTTTCGTTTAGGGATAGTATTGATTGGTTGCCTTATGCTATCCTTTTCAAAGTATGAAAAACCTTGCCAGAAATCTTCTGACAAGGTTCTTCCTTACATCTTAATTAGTGGTCAAGCACCTATCTAACGATATTAAAGAGCTTAAGCTCCCTCTTTCTCCACGTTAGCATCTATATCTTTTTTTAATTTATTTACTTTATCTTCAATTTCCGCTGGAATATACTTCGCTTTTTTCAAATATGTTTTACTTAATGAATAATCAGGAACTGCTTTAAAAGCATTGGCTAAAAAGTAAAAATTGACTTGGGCATCACTAGCAAGATGGATTGTTTCATCAACTATCTGTTGATATTCGCCTTTTTCCAACAGAGCAATAAATTTCTTATCTTCATCTGTTAATTCTTTTGCTTTTGTTTCTTGGTCTGCATTCGTTTCTTTTTTCACTGGTTCCTCTTTTTTCTCTTCGGCTGAATTCCCGCATCCTGCAAGCAAGAATAGGAACGCGACCATAAATAGAGAAAGATATTTCATCTGAATCTCTCCTTATATGCATATAATATAATTACTATTTTATAAACCGTAAGTATTATGTAGCCTATCTAAACACTTGGTCAACATATGTTACCCTACTGTTATGTATTATTAGAAAAATTAGAATATTATTCAGTATTTAACCATAATAAATTCTAAACTCCACTAATGAAGATGCTTGACTGGAACATTTTAACATATAGTTTTCATTATATCAATATATTATGATTTGTTTATTAATTCTAAAAAATCTATCATTTCCAAAAATCGGATTGCTCTACTTTTTCTAAAATAGTCTATAAAAAAAGTGCTGAAGCCCAAAAGGGACAGCACTTTTTATCTAAGCAAAGATTATAATTCTTCGCCATTTGTCGCAATGACATTTTTGTACCAATCAAATGATTTTTTCTTCGTTCTTTTCAATGTTCCATTTCCATAATCATCTTGGTCTACATAGATAAAGCCATATCGTTTAGACATTTCAGAGGTGCTGGCAGAAATAAGATCAATACAGCCCCAGCTTGTGTAGCCAATTAAGTCTACACCTTCTTTAATTGCTTCTTTCATCTGCTCGATATGTGCCCGCATATATTCAATACGATAATCATCATTAATAGAGCCATCTTCTTCTACTTTATCATGTGCACCTAATCCATTTTCAACGATAAATAAAGGTACTTGATATCGATCATACATTTTCTTTAGCGTAATACGCAATCCTTTCGGGTCGATTTGCCAGCCCCAATCGGATGATTCTAAGTATGGATTTTTCACTCCAGAGAAGAAGTTTCCTTTTTCTTTTTTCTTATCTGGTGCTCCACTTGCAACCATAGACATATAATAGCTAAAAGATAGGAAATCAACAGTATGCTGTAAAAGCAGCTCTTCATCCCCTGGAAGCATTTCAATCTGAATATTATTTTCCTCAAAGTAGTTCAGCATAAAGCTTGGATAATAACCGCGCACTTGAACATCTGTGAAAAATAAATTCTTCTGATCCTCTTCTAATGCTGCTAATACATCATCTGGATTACATGTTTCCGGATATACTTCCATACGTGCCAGCATACAGCCAATCTGTGCATCAGGAATAATCTCATGACATGCCTTCACTGCTCTAGAGCTTGCCACAAATTGATGATGTAAAGCTTGATAAATAGCTTGTTCTTTATTCTCTACCTCATCAATTAAAATTCCACTACCAATGTAAGGGGATAGGGTTGAGATATTAATTTCATTAAACGTTAACCAATACTTCACCTTGTCCTTATAGCGGTTAAAGACAGTTTCAGCATAATGAACAAAGAAATCTACTAATCGTCTATCTACCCAACCATTATATTTTTGGACAAGGTTCAGTGGAATTTCATAATGGGATAGCGTCACCAACGGCTCAATTCCATATTTAGCCAACTCATCAAATACTCGATCATAAAAAGCTAAGCCCTCTTCATTTGGCACCAAGTCATCCCCATTCGGGAAAATACGCGGCCAAGAAATAGACAGACGGAATGTTTTGAAGCCCATCTCTGCAAAAAGAGCAATGTCTTCTTTATAGCGATGATAAAAATCAATCCCGCGACGTTTCGGAAAATTGTCGCCGCCTTTGCCAGCTAATAGTGCTTCTAATTCCGCTTTGCTCTTCACATCCATCTCGATATCATCGCCACGTTCTTCCTTTGGAACGAATGTGACCATATCAAAGATCGATAATCCTTTCCCGCCTTCATTATACGCACCTTCTAATTGATTGGCAGCTGTAGCTCCCCCCCATAAAAAGCCTTCAGGAAATCCGTTTTTCTTCATTATATGTTTCCTCCCTTTTCTAATCTCTACCTATAATGATACGCTTACAAAAAAGAAAAAACTGGTCTCTTTCAGACCAGTTAAAAAGAAGGATATCGTTTTTGATAGTGATAGATGAGAATATCAAACAAACGTAATAAGGTATAACTACTCACAGCACTATTATCAATTTTTCCACATTGTAAAATCTCATCAAATATATGTTCGTGCTTCTCGGAATCTGAAAAAGTAATTAGCAATTTCTTCCCGCTTGCTGCCTTAATTTTTTCTTTGATTGCTAACGCTTCTGTCAGGATGTTTCCTTCAATGGAAATGGTAATAATCATATCTTCTTCTGTCAAATGAGAGACTGTTTCCAATTGTTTAAAAAAATTCGTATTGCATTCACATAGCTTTCCGAGCAGAAATAATTGCTTTTGAAGCTCCATCGCTTGAATTTGATGTTTTTCAAATCCTAATATGACAATTCTTTTAGACTCATGAATCTTTTTTATGATACGGTCTAGTTGTACTCTGGAAATTCTTTCCATTATCTCGATATTTTCCTTTAGTTTTAATTCAAATGTTTCTGTAGTTAAGCTCTTTTCCCTTTCCTCATACATTCCCCCATGATAAGCAACACTACTGCGGAGATTCGAAAAGTTACGGAAGCCAATTCGCTTACAGAAACGATTAATTGTAGATGGGGCAACATTACATACTTCCGCAGCCATTTCTAAAGAATAGCCTTCTATATGATGAATATTTTCCAGGAAACTATTGGCGATGGAATAGTTAATATCTTTTTCTAAAGAATTATTTATGTACGCTAAAAGGGTATAAATTAATTGTTCCAAAATTTCCACCTCATGATGATCGTATCATATTATTGTAGGAATGGTTAGGAATTTGAAAGAATGATGAGTAAATGTTAGATTCCCACCTTTCAATAAAAATCAAAATAATTTATTTTCTGTATATTTTATGAATATTCTTTTTCTATTATTTACTTTTTTTTCTAATTATTCTATATTTGCATTAATATACTAGAAAGGAGGAAATTCAAATGAAGAAAAAAAACTTTGAGATACCTACTCGTTCTAAAAACTGTAATGGAATTAATTGCGGTTAAATTTATTGGCCTTTTTGAAGATTCCCTCACAATGTTTTAGCCTAAGATGATTAAATATTTCTGTGAGAAATATCCTCATCTAACTTTTATGATGCAGACTAATGGCACAAATTTATTAAATCCAACTATTATGAATTTAATCTTAAAGTATAATTTTAAAGTTACTGTAAGTATAGATGGACCAAAAGAAATTCATGATAAGTATAGAAGAGATATTAAAAATAATCCAACGTATGAAAGAATACTAGATAATGTAAAAAAAATCCAAATGACAAATCCTGATAAAATTCTTTCCATTCAAGCAACTTATTCTCCTTCTACTAATAAGCTTTATTCAAAAAAAGAAATTGCTAAACAAATCTATCGTGACTTTGGTATACCAAATATAGCAGTTAATGATGTATGGGAAGTAGGAACGTCTAATTATGTTTATAATATAGTTAGAGAAGAAATTGAAGAAGACTTTGAAGAGTTTCTAAATGAACAATCTTATTTTATGAGAACTAACACTTCTGATATATTATCTTATTTCTTTTCGAAAGAAATAGATTGGTTTCACTTTTGTGAAGCTGGTTTGGAGTTACTATCTATCGATCCAAATGGAAACATTTGGCCATGCCATTTATTTGTTAATACCTCTGAAAAAATCACCAATATAGTTAACGAAGATATAAATTATGTCTGGAAAAAAATTATGAGTTATCCTGAAATATTTCATTCCAAAACGAAAGTACGAAAAGAGTGTGAGTTATGTATTGCTCGCTTCAGATGTGTCTTATGTAAAAGAACTAATGAAAATCCATATCAAGAGATTAGTTGTAAGAGTAAAAGGAAAGAAACAAAAATTGTTTTTCGATTTAATCGCAAAACACCATGATAGAATAGAGGATATCGTTTCTAAATTAGATAGAATTCATAATATTATTTAATTTTCCTTTAACACCAAAATTCTTTTGTAAAGAATCAACTTAAAAGAAGGTGACTACTTGTCTAAAAATATAAATAAAAAATGGTTAATTATTTTTATCTTTTTGCTACCATTTGCAGCATTTGAAAATACCTTTAAAGCATTTGTTTTTAAAGAAGTTTTCGATTATTTTGAAGCCGCAAATAAACTTCCTCTTGTAAATTTAATTATCTTTACTATTGGCGGTTATTTCTTAATTATGATTAGTCAAACATTATATAACTTTACTGTACATCAGATAATTTTTATGAAGATTTCAGCCTTAAAACAAAAAATTTTTAAAGTTTTTATTTATTCAGATAATTTACTTCAAGAGAAGAATACTGCATCTTATGTTTCATTCTTATTAAATGATTTAAAATTAATTCAAACCAACTATTATGACTCCTTATTAAAAATTATTCTAAACCTAATAATTTTTTTCATATCTATTAGTGCTATTTTCTTTCTTAATAGTACGATGGCTATTCTATTAATAGTAGTGTTTATTATTCCTAGTCTTATCCCACAATTATTTAAAAAAAGGATTGTTAATCAAACAGAAGACTGGACAAATAAAAATGAAATTTATACTGGAAAGGTAAAGGATGCTTTTACAGGTATAGACACTATTCGAGGATATGGTATGGAAAAGCGAATGATTGATGATCATATTACATATAATTCTACTGTTGAAAGAAGTTTTGCGACATTAAATAATTGGCGTGTACTTTCAGATAATATTGTAGGTTTTTTTGGGCTTTGTGGTTTTTTCTTTGTTAATCTATATGGAATAATCCTTGCCACTCGAGGGGTTATTACTATTGGAACAGTTCTAGCAATTATTCAGCTTTCTAATACTATTATTGCTCCAGCGCTTGATTCATTGGAAGAGTATAATAACATATTAACTACCAAAAAAATTCGTGATAGAATTCAAAACTTTATAAAAAGCACACCCGATATACCTGCTAATCATCAAGCAATCTCTTTTAAAGATGCATTAACATGTGAGAATCTCACATACAAAATAGGAGATAAAATGATTCTTTCAGATTTAAACCTTGAAATAAAAAAAGGAAAAAAAATTCTTATTACCGGTCCTTCAGGTTCAGGAAAAAGTACCTTATTGAAAATACTTCAAAAGAGAATTCAAAATTATCAAGGTACTATAAAACTTGATGGCGTAAACTTTCTAGATGTTGATGCAATTTCTTTTTATAAAACAATATCCATGATTAATCAAAAACCGTTCTTATTTGATGATACGCTTCGAAATAATATAATACTCGGAGAAAATTACAGTGAAGCAGATATTATAAATGCCTGTTCTCGGGCTGGACTAACTGAAGTAATTTTTGATAAAGGGCTAGATTATAAAGTTGGAGAAGACGGAAAGAATTTGTCTGGGGGACAGAGACAGCGTATCGAAATAGCACGAGCATTTCTAAGAAATCGTGAAATTCTCCTTATGGATGAAGCAACATCCTCTTTAGATAGGGAAACTGCTAAGGAAATTGAACAAATAGTCTTACTAGATAAAGAACTAACTGTTGTTTCTGTTTCTCATCATTTTGAAAAAGAAAATTTATCTGTTTATGACGAACTTATTGTTTTGATAGATGGGAATATAGTAGAATTCGGCTCATTCGAACAACTTATGCACAGACCACATTCCTATGTGCATTTCTTAGCATGATTAGGAAGAAAATCAGAAATAAATATTTATTTAATTAAGGAAAAGAGAAAGGGCAATAATAATTTGCTCTTTTTTTTATTGATTTGAGATCCCTTTCATCAGCCTGCTTGACTTAAACCATAGTTTAAGCCGTATACTAATCTTGTCGACAATGATTGGAGATCTCCGAATGAAATAACAGTGATGCATCAGCTAAATTTAATATTCCTGAATCAACGTTAAGATATTATAAAACACATGGATTACTTCCATTGCTAGAACGCGATGAAGCTGAAAGGCGATTATTTTCCGAAAAACAGATGGCACCATTCCGAACCATTATTTGTTTAAAAAATACGCATATATCTATAACAAGAATTAAACAATATATTGATTGGATTATCGAAGGAAACAGCACCATCCAGCTGCGCCTTGCCATGATGGAAAATCACAAACAAGATGTAATCGCTGAAATCTCGTTAATGAAGGAAGTCCCTAAAAGGAATTGATGAGAAAATTTCACGATACTTGAAAAGATCGCGGAAAGAATATAGGAAGAAATTAAATAGAATATAAAATAATTGGAAAAGAGGAATCCCAATGAAGCTCTCTAATAACACCATTCTTATTACAGGCGGAAATGCCGGAATTGGCTTAGCTTTTGCAGAACGATTCATCGACGCAGGAAATACGGTGGTTGTTTGTGGCCGCAGGGAAGAAGCACTTCAACAGGCAAAAGAAAAATATCCTAGCTTGATTACATATGTGAGCGATCTCTCTGTAGAAGCTGAACGTGTTAAATTATTTGAGTGGGTAACAGCGCACTATCCAGAAGTGAATGTATTAGTAAACAACGCAGGCATTCAACAACGGTTTAATGTGCTAAAAGCGGACGCGAAAAATGATTGGAGTTATTTCAACAAAGAAATTACAATCAATATGGAAGCTGCTATTCAAATGTCTATGCTATTTGCACCTTATTTTTCAGAAAAAGAAAATGCGGCCATCATTAACGTAACATCAGGCTTAGCCTTTACGCCGATGGTTATTGCACCCATTTATTCAGCAACCAAAGCAGCCATGCATTCATTCACTGTCAGCTTAAGACATCAGCTTTCCGACACTTCTATAGAAGTAATTGAAGTTGCCCCTCCAGCTGTAAATACAGATTTAGGCGGTGCCGGGTTACATACAGCAGGAGAGCCATTAAACGAGTTTGCCGATGGAATATTCCAAGGGTTAAAAGAAGGAAAGCTAGAAATTGGCTATGGCAGCTCCGTAGATCGTTTGCGGATGTCTCGTGATGAAGTGGATAAGCATGTGGAGAATATGTATGAGGCGATGAAGAAGATGATTGAGTAAAGAAAAAGTAAAAGAGTAGTGCCTTAGCCTACTCTTAGATTGTAGAGAAAATAGTATTTTTTCTACAATCCTAGTTCCTATTTTAGGAACTTTTTTTATTCGAATTTTAAATATCAGTTGTTTATAATGAAATTTACTAGAATCATGTTAAGTGACAACTGGTTCTTATATTAAATTTATAACTGAGAAAGAAAACTCGCCATAATTGGTGAGTTTTCTTTCTATCAACTTCTTGCCCTGTTATTATTCCATTTATAAAGGATACCGAAAAACTTTTCAAATAGCTTACTAGTTTTATGAACTATTTTAGTTCCACACTTTAATAATTATTTCATCCAAAATACTAAATATCACTTAATCAAAAGAAGCTACTTCTTCCCTTTTATTTCTTTACGATATTGATATGGACTTTTATTATAAATAGCCTTAAATACCCTATTAAAAGATTTTTCATTGGGAAAACCATGCTCTAATGCTATTTGTAAAATAGTGTGATCTGAATTCATTAAGTCACGATACGCTTTTTCTAGTCGAATTGCATTAATATAATGATGCACTGTCATCCCCATATGCTTTATAAAGAAACGGGATAAATATTCAGCTGACAAATCAAATTTTTCCGCAATTAAACCTATAGGTAGATTATGATTATAATTATTCTTAATGTAATTTGTAATTTTCATTAGTCTATCAAGATATTTATTTGTTTTTATTTCTCCCCTAATTTTCTTATTAGATGAAAAATTCTTTAATAATACATAAACTAAATCATAGATTAAGCCCGTTATTTTAATAGTCTCTAAGGGATTATGCTTTATATTTAAGTAAGCTTTTAATATCGCATCTAAATTTTCACGCAATTCATTAAAATATAATGATTTTTGTTCACTAGTTTCATTAATTGATATACAATCAAAAGAAACTTGATCTATATTGTTATAGATAGCTTTTATAAATTCATATGGAATGAATAAGGAAAGAGCTCTCCTATTTTCTCCTCGATCGAGGGAAAAAGCATGAATGGAATTCGAATTTATTAAAACAATATCTCCTTGTTTTGAACAATAAACAGAACCATCAATATAAATTTGTTCAATCTTTCCTGAGAGAACATACGACAATTCTATACTATCATGCCAATGACTTGGGACAAAACTAGGCTCATTTGACTTATGATAAATTATTTTGATTGGTAAATTATCATCGGTTTTGATAAATTCATATTTATACTCCATCTTAACACCCCGAAAGAATTATCAAAAAAGAGAAAAAACACACTCTCCTTTACATTATAATAAATATTAAAAAAACTCTCTTCTCTTTTTTCAATATATTATCTTCAATGAAACAGAGTAGCTATCTCATTACTATTTTTTCAAAAATTAAACTTATCTTAAACTGTTGTAAATGTATTCATAATAAATTGGACTGTTTCATTTATGAGATCTTCCGCTTGTGGAAAATCTCCAATCTTATCCATAAAAGCGTGTATCATACCATTGTACCGAATATATTCTACTGATGCCCCTTCCTCTTTCATAAGATTAAATAATTTCTCCCCTTGTATTCTTAGCGGGTCGAATTCGCCAATTAGGAATAATGTGCTAGGCATATCAGCTAATTGACTTGCGAATAACGGTGCAATAAAAGGAATATCTGGCTGAATATATGGTGCATACATCTTATCAACGTTGTCACACGAGGAGGCGAAATTCATAATATATTCACTAATAAGTGCTTTATCAGCCTTCATTCCCCACTTTTTTAAATCCCATAATTCTCCATTTATATCACTTCTTAAAACAGTTGCCGGATAAATAAGAACTTCCGCTTTTATAAAATTTGTTCCAAGCGCTCGATCTAATAATGATGTTGTAAAACTTAAATTCCCTCCTGCTGAATCACCTGCAATAGCTATTTTCCTAGGATCAATGCTTAATTCAGCAGCATTTTCGTAAACCCACTTGACAGCATGATAACAATCTAAAAGTCCGTTGGGATATGGTTTTTCTGGAGCCAAACTATAATCCACAGAGATGACTTTAATATCTGCTTTATCTGCTAGAGCTCTACATGGATTTTCAACATTATTTAGGGATCCTCCAAAGAATCCTCCACCATGAATAAAAATAAGCGCGGGCACTTTTTCCTTTAATGCTTTTTTCTGGTAAATCCTTACTTTAACATTGCTATCCGTCACCCTTTCTTCGATTTTTAATGGGAGTACAGCAATATCCTTTGTTGCTCTCCAGCCCATAGAATCACGGATTTCCTGTAGAGTTGGTTGGTGATTTATATTTTCATTCTCTTGTTGGAACATCTGAATTTCCTTTTTGGCATTAGGATCTAGAAATCCAGATTCCTCTTGTAATCCAGGTACATATTTCACAAAATATCCATCTTGCGCATGTTTATTTTTTAGTTCATCTAATGCTTCAGTATACTTCATAAATTTTCCTCTCCCATCCCTTTTGAATTTAGCCTATTTGCCTCTAATTGTATAAAATCACCAGTCAACTTTAAGCATTTCCTTCGAAACATTATTTATATGCTTAAATTAGATCTTCTCTCATTTAATTCACTAATCATTTGCTTTTCCTGTTTATCTAACTTGTAGAATAAAAGCAATAGAATGCTAATAAAAGATAGAATAGTCGGTGCCCATATAAAATTAATTTCAATTGCTCTTAAAGCAGAGGGAATTTGTTCTTGATTAGGAACATATTTTCCAACCGTTAAAATCCATGCTGAAAGAGCTCCACCAATTCCCATGCCAGCCTTAACACCAATAGCAGGGGTTGCAGACAAAAATCCTTGTGCACGGATACCTGATTTCCATTCACCATAATCAACAGTATCAGCATTCATAGCAAATGAAACCCCCATAGCAAAACCACCACCAATCGAACCGATAATTGTACCAATTATCAATATTGAAACCGAAAGAGTACTAGCCGCAAAATAAAGGATAAACTGACCAATAATTGTTAAAATCAAACCATATATCATCACATTTCTTTTACCCATTTTATTAGCAACCAAAGGCATTAAAAAATATGCAATAATATTTAATGAAGCTAATGCTAATATAATTCCAATTAAATCAGGTCTATTTAAGTTATAGGTTAAATAATAAACAGTTGTAGATGATTTCATTATTGATGAGATAAAGGTAAAGAAGCTAACAAAGAATAAAATGAACCAAGGAGTGTTTCCTTTCAAAGTCTTTAAAGCTAACTTAAATGGTACCACTTGGTCACTTCCTGTATTCCCCACCTTTTCTCTTACATTAAAAAAGGTAACGAGAAAAAGAATAATTCCGATAACAGCAAATAATGTCATCGTTAACATAAATCCTTTTTGTTGATTTCCATTACCAAATACCTGAACGAGAGGTAAAGTGCCAATACTAACTATCGTCGAACCTACAGTAGCTAAAACCATTCGAGTACTGACTAATATATTCCTTTCTTTTGGATCACTTGTTAGACTTGGCAAGATAGCTGTGATCGGGATATTGATAGCTGAATAGCAAATTCCTAATAGAATATACGTTATATAAGCATAAATCAATTTTCCAGAATCACTAAAATTAGGGGTCGTAAACGCCAAGATAGCCAAAATCCCAAAAGGTAGTGCAAACCAAAGGAAATAGGGTCTAACCTTCCCCCATTTCGTACTTGTTCTGTCAATTAAAATGCCAAAAATTGGTCCATCAATAGCATCAAGTATCCTGGCCACTAAAAATAAAGTTCCTACTGAAGCAACACTAAGACCAAATACATCAGTATAAAAAAACATTAAATAAGTTGTAATCATGGAATACACTAAATTTGAAGCAGTATCACTAAAGCCATAACTAATTCTCTCTTTCCACGTTGTCTGCTTAATTGGCATTCATAAACCTCTCCTTAAAATAGAAAATATACCATTTTATAAACGCTTACATTATTCATTTTAATCTAACCTAATACTAATAATCTCGTCATTTTTTAACTTAAACACAGTCGTTTTCTGACATTTTTTAATTCTTAAAAATAGATAACCGCTAACCCTATAAATATTTTCAAATTTCTTTCCTTTGCTTTAGTTTTCTTCATAAAAAAGGCACCTTCTATTTGAAGGTGCCTTTTTGCAGTAATCCTATTAATTATGCGTAATATGCTTAGGTGTATTCATCTTTACCGCTGATTTACGAACCAATATATAGTAAGACAAAAATGCTAGTAAGCTTGATGCGAAAATAATAACTCCCATCGGCACAGCGGTATGTTCTCCGCCGATTCCTACTAGTGGTGCTGTTAAAGAGCCTAATAAGAAAGGTAATAGTCCTAGTAAGGCAGATGCACTTCCCGCCATATGCCCTTTTGTTTCCATTGCCAATGAAAAAGACGAGGTTCCAATAATACTAATAGAGGTAACGAAAAGAAAAATAGGGATCGCTACCGCCACTAATGGTGCATGCACTAAAATAGCAATTACTAATAAAATCGATGCGGACATGGATAGAGCTAAACCACTCTTCAAGAATGTTTTCTCTGAAAATCTCGATAATCGTCCAACAATTTGCGTTCCGATAATTAAGCCAACCCCGTTTACTCCAAACAATAAACTAAATACTTGTGGGGAAACGCCATAAATATTTTGGTAGACAAAAGAAATACCAGAAACATAGGCAAAGATTCCTGCCGTTGTGAAACCTTGTGTAAAGGCATAGCCGGCAAATTCACGGTCTTTCAGTAAAGAACCGAAATTCGAGACTACTTTTTTAATATTGCTTGGTACACGTTTTTCCACTGGTAATGTTTCTTCCAATTTAAAAGCAACGACTAAAGTCAAAATAATTCCAACACAGGTTAATACAAGAAAAACTACTTTCCAACTCGCGAAAGAAAGAATAGCTCCGCCTATAATTGGTGCTACAATTGGACCAAGGTTTCCGATTAACATTAATGTTGCGAAAAACTTCGTCAGCTCTCTTCCACTATAAAGATCGCGAACGACTGCTCTTGAAATAACAAGGCCTCCTGCTGCTGCGAAGCCTTGGATAAAGCGAGCACCTATCAGCATATAAATATTTGGTGCGATTGCACATATTAACGAAGATAGTAAATATAAGCCAAGAAATGTAAGCAACGGTTTGCGACGTCCTTGGACATCACTCATTGGTCCAATAATTAACTGCCCGAAAGCAAGCCCTAACAAGCATGTTGTCAAACTAACTTGAACTAAGGATGCATTCGTATGAAACTGCTCTACAATAGTTGGAAATGCCGGCAGATATGTGTCTATTGTAAATGGACCTAATAGGGAAAGAGATCCCAATAGAAAAGCAATTTGTAATCGTTTCGTTTTGGTTAATGAATTCAACTTTTCATCGCCTTTCAATATGAAATATTTATTATTTATTTGAATAATGACCTGAAAAAAATGCTTCTTTCAAAGAAGGAAGCATACTTAAATATTGTATTATGAAACATGGAATATTTCACTAATTAAGCTCACTTTTTTAAAATAAGTATTTTTTATAATAAAGTACTGTCATTTATTCATATGAAGGATGGTGTATTTTATATCTAAAAATTATCTTCTTGCCCAATTTTTCAAATTGCTGTTTTCCGGTTTAAACGTAGATTATTTGCAGCTAAAATAGATAGCCATTTCATTTGCCTTTTCCATTCTTCTTGAGCTTGTAATATCGATATAGGATGGAATTTAATTGTATCACCAGGCTTTTTCTGAGCTACTAGGGGAATATCTGTGCCTATGACCATGCCGATTTTTGTATAACCACCAGACATTTGGCAATCTGCCATCAAGATAATGGGCTTACCATTTGCAGGGACTTGAATTGTTCCTGGTGCTGCAAATTCACTAAGTATATCTGCAGACTTCTTATGTACTAGCGGATCTCCATCAAGACGGTATCCCATTCGATCTGATTGATTGGTCACTTGATATAACCTTTTTACAAATAGCTCCTTTGACTCTCCTTCAAATTCCCTATTATGCGGTCCCCATACAAATCTAACCACATCATTTGAAAAATTCGGAATATAACAGTCAGGGATTCTCCGATTTTTTACTAGGTTCATCCACTTAGGATTAAACGGTCCTATTGGAATGTAATCATTGCTTTGAAGGGCTCTTCCTTCCATCCCTCCATATCTTCCGCGAATAAAAGTTGATTTACTTCCCATTACTTCTGGAACATCAATCCCGCCAAGGATAGCAAGATAGCTGCGACAGCCATTTTTCCCTTTTCCAAACTTCAAAACAGCTCCACCCTCGATATGGATCGCTTTCCACATAGGGATCGCTTTTCCATTTAATGTTGGTGATAAATCTGCCCCAGTAATCGCAATAATCCCTTCTCCTTCGAAAAGTATTTCTGGTCCTAATAATGTTATTTCTAAAGCAGCATAGTCAGGTGGATTGCCGACGATAATATTAGCTAGCTTCAAGGAAAGAGGGTCCATTGCACCAGAGACTGAAACACCAAATGACTGATAAGACGTTCTCCCCAAATCTTGGATGGTTGTTAATAAGCCTGGTTTTAAACACTTTATATATTCCATAATTGATCCCACTCTTTTTGTACTTGGCTGTTCCATTTATGGGCGACTTCAGCTGAAATAGGCTCATATTTAACATAATCTCCTGCCGTGATAAAGTTAGGAGGATTCTTTGTTTCATCAAAAATATCCATTGGTGTCCATCCAACTATATGCCATCCTCCTGGAGATTCGACTGTATAAATAGAAGTCATTTGGTTAGCGATAGCAACCGCACCTTTGGGGACTTTAACTCTTGGATTAGATTTTCTGGGAACAGCAATTCGTTCATCTAGATTCCCCATATATGGCAAGCCTGCAATAAATCCAATCATATAGACATAATAAGCATTTGAAGTTATTATTTCGACGATTTCCTCTTCACTAAAGCCCAATTTCTTTGCTAACTCAGATAAATCAAGACCATACTGTTCATCAAAAACGACTGGAATATGAACCATCCGTGATTCTTTCTCTCGCCCGCTAACTTCTGTAAAATCAATATGGATAAGCTTATCTTTTAATTGCTCAAAATTTATTAGTAGCGGATCATATAAAATCGAGAAATTGCACATACCTTTAACAATATCTTTAACACCTCGAATTTTTAAAGACTTGATCACCTCAGCAAAACGCTGCACTATTTGATTCTGTTCGATTGATAATATTTCCTCAAACTGGACGATTAAAATCTGTTCTCCCATTGGCAGAAATTCTATCTTTCTATTGGTTTTCGGGGGTATTAGTTCCAATGAACTCACCTCTTATCACTAAGCTTATATTCTAAATGGGACTCTCCTCATTTTCTCTTAACTTTATATGGGATATGATAAACTTCTATTTATTGTTTGTAAATACAACTGTGTTAATTTTTAAAATATTCAAATAAAGTAATAGCTAGATTGCTTATTTAAGTCTCTTTTCTCCGTTTACTCGACATTTGAGTATGTTAAATGGAAAATCATCTATTTCACTTGTGCTGCTTGCTTTTTTGTTTGTGCCTTTTTACTTTTACTTGCGCGACTCCCCATCCTTTTCTTGCGCTTCTACCTCTCTTACTTGCGACTCCCCATCCTTTCTAAAAAAAGAATGCGTACAAGAAATTCTTGCACGCATTGTAAACTATCTTTATTATTCGTTAGTTAAGTCTTCCCCGTTGGAAGCTATTACTTTTTTATACCAATGAAACGATTTTTTCTTTGCTCTATTTAAAGTGCCGTTTCCTTCATTATCGCGGTCTACGTAGATAAAACCATAGCGTTTTTTCATTTCGCCAGTTCCTGCTGATACCAAATCAATGCATCCCCAGCTTGTGTAGCCAAGCAGATCGACACCGTCTTCGTCGACTGCTTCTTTCATCGCTTGAATATGTGCAGCAAGATACTCAATGCGATAATCGTCTTCTACATATCCAAATTCATCTGGTGTATCGACTGCACCCAGACCATTTTCCACGATGAATAAAGGTTTTTGATAACGATCATATAAATCATTCATCGTGATACGTAAACCTAATGGATCAATCTGCCATCCCCATTCGCTAGATTGAAGATATGGATTTTTAACAGTAGGGAACAAATTGCCCGCCGTTTTTTCCACATTAGAGTCTTCAGCTACCGCAACACGAGAAGCATAATAAGAGAAAGAGATAAAATCAACTGTGTGATTTTTCAAGACTTCTAAATCTTCTGCGGTCATTTCTACCTCAATGCCTTTTCTCTCTAATTCTTTGAGTGCATAAGCAGGGTAGGCACCTTTTGATTGAACATCAATGAAAAAGTAATTTCCTCTATCCTTTTGCTTTCCTTCCCAAACATCTTCTGGTCGGCAGCTATAAGGATAGTAACTTGCAGCTGCCAGCATGCATCCTATCTTATTCTCTGGATCAATTTCATGGGCGATTCTTGTTGCTTCCGCACTTGCAACCAATTCATGATGGGCAGCTTGGTATTTTACTTGCTCCTCATTTTCTCCTTCTTCAAAACAAAGGCCTGCGCCAAGAAACGGAGCATGCAGGATCATATTAATTTCATTGAAAGTAAGCCAGTATTTAACAAGCCCTTTATAGCGAGTAAATAATACGGTACATAAACGTTTATAAAAATCAATCAGCTTTCGATTTCGCCATCCGCCATACTGCTCAATTAAATGCATCGGGCAATCAAAGTGAGTAATCGTCACTAACGGTTCGATTCCATATTTATGACATTCTTTAAATAGATCTTCATAAAACTGTAGTCCCTCTTCATTTGGCTCCGTTTCATCCCCTTTTGGAAAAATGCGGCTCCATGCAATCGATAATCGGTAAGTTTTAAAGCCCATTTCTCCGAACAAAGCAATATCTTCTTTATAACGATGATACATATCGATTGCTTCTTTTGCAGGATAAAAATAACCTTCCTCAAAAGAATACATCTTCTTTTTACCCGTAATAATACTTCTGCGATCAGGACCAGTTGGAATAACGTCCACATTTGCTAGACCTCTGCCACCTTCATTAAATCCGCCTTCACATTGATTCGCTGCGGTCGCACCGCCCCATAAAAAATCTTTTCTAAATCCCATTGTTTATCCCTCCTATTTCATTACTTTTATTACTTCTTCACCAAAGTGAATAGGACCTTCATTTGCAATTAGAATATCTCCTACTTCTGCTGAATTTGTAATAACAACAGGTGTAATTACCTTATATCCTTTTGCTTTGATTCCCTCTAAATCAAATTGAATCAATTTGTCTCCTATTTGAATTTCTTGTCCTTTCTCAACAAAATATTCATATCCTTCTCCATTCAATTGAACGGTATCAATCCCTACATGAATCAATAGCTCCACTCCGTCTTCACTAGTAATACCAATGGCGTGTTTTGATTCAAATATCGCACTAACTATTCCATTCACAGGGGAAAGCACAGTCCCTTCAGCTGGCTCAATGGCTACACCTTGTCCTAATATTTCCTCAGAAAACATTCCATCATCTACATGTTTTAAGCTGTGTAAATTTCCTTGCAGCGGAGATACGATTGTTGCACCACCGATACTCAAATTAGGAGTTTCCTTTGTTGTTGATTCATTAGCTTCCTCTTTTTCTTCTGCCACAGGGTCTTTGTATAAGATTAATGTCGCAATAAATGTGACAACAATACTAATAGCCGCGCCAATACATGCATAATAGAAGAAACTTAGTGTATTATCTCCAATATAACTAGGTAATGTTAATAGACCAGGTGAACCGCCAGAAAAGTTACGGACTCTACAAATACCCATGAATAGCCCGCCTGCTGCTCCACCAATCATAGCGGCATATAAAGGTGTCTTAAAGCGTAAGTTTACTCCATATAAAGCTGGTTCTGTAATACCAAACAAACCAGTTAGACCAGCAGAATAAGCTAATTGTTTAATTGAACTATCTTTTGACTTAACACCAACTCCAATAGCTGCAGCCCCTTGACTCACGTTCGATGCAAGCATACCTGGATAAATCACGGTATCATAACCAGTTGTCATACGATTGTTAATTCCAATTGGCACCAGACCGTAGTGCGTACCAGTTGCCACAAGTAATGGACTAAATGTACCAACCAATAATGGCACGATCCATGGACTTACAGATTCTAATGCAGTGATTCCGTTTGAGATCGCATCACTGATTAAATAACCGATTGGTCCTAATACTACTAAACTTGCTGTTCCCACTATAAAAATAGTAATCATTGGTTTACTAAAAAACTTAATCGCTTTCGGTGAAACCTTATCTGCAAGTGGTTCAATATAAGACATAAACCAAACGGAAAGAATAATCGGGATAACAGAAGAAGAATACGAAACGGCTGAAATTGGAAGTCCCATTAGTTTAATGGCTTCTCCGCCTTCTTTCGCAATATTAACCATTGCCACAAAGTTAGGATGCAGCAAGATTCCCCCTACCATCATCGCCAAAAATGGATTGGCTTTGAACTTTTGAGCAGATGAAACAGCTAGTAAAATAGGTAAAAAGTAGAAAGCTGCATCTGCCATGAAATTAATAATCTGATAACTTTGGCTTTCTGTTGTTAAAACTTTAAACACTACTAATATAGAAAGCACTGCTTTTAGCATCCCTGCCGCTGTAATTGCTGGCAGAATCGGAGTAAAGATTCCTGTAATCGTATCGATTACCTTTGCAAAAACAGAACGCTTATCTTCTTCCTGGCTTTTCGCTTCATCATTAGCAATATTGGTTTGTGTAATAATTTCTTTATACACATTTCCAACATCACTACCAATAATGACTTGGTATTGTCCACCTTTATTAACTACTCCCATTATTCCTGGCGTACTTTTCAATGTTTTTTCGTCTGGTTTCTGATCGTCCTTTAAATTAAATCGTAACCGTGTAGCACAGTGAGTTAAACTTTTAACATTTTCCTCACCACCAACTTTATCGATAATTACTTTAGCCAAATCTTGATAATTCATCTGGTTTGCCCTCCATTATTTTTATAAGCTAAAAAATATTTGTTGTAGTTGTAGTCTAAAAGGAATAAAAAAATACCTAAATGAAACCTCATAAACAGTAGAGGTTCATTTAGGTATAGCCTGCATTATCAGTAACAATCCTAATCACTGGTTATTCTTTTTATATGAATCGTCAGGTAGATTAACTCATCTTCTTCTAATTCTCTTCCAAATTCTTTCTTAATATACTCTCTAATTTTCAGCGCACAAGCATACTCATCTGTATACTTTTCCTTCAGCATGAAAATAAAACTAGACGTTCCGGCATCATCCAATTTAACACCACTAAACATTCGTTGAAAGAAAAATTTCAAGTGGGTGATAAATCGTTCATAATTAAGGGAATACTCGTCCAAATCAATTTTGAAGTGATACTTTACAATATTAAGGATATTCTGGATAACCTTTGCCATTTCCGATACTTTGCTTACTTGCCCCATATCAAGCTCTGCATTCACGATATGCAAAGCAATAAATCCAGCCTCATCTTCCGGTAAGTCAACACCGAGTCGATTTTTTACAATCGATAACGCTTCTTTCCCAATTAAGAATTCATGATTATAAAATCTTTTAATCTCCCAAAGAAGAGCATTCTTAATTTCCATACCATTCTCATAGCGCTCAATTGCATAACTGATATGATCGGTTAACGTTAAGAAGATGTTTTCGCTTAATTTTTTTCCAAGCGATACTTTTGCAAAGCTGATGATTTCATTTGCCACCTGAATATGTTCCAACGGGATAGAAGAAAGCATTTGGGTTAATTTATTGACGCTCCATTCCTTTGAACTGAGATACATATTCTCAATCTTCGATTCATCAATAGCATCACCAGCTTTTTTCTTAAAGCCAAGTCCTTTACCCATAATGACAACTTCTTGATCATCATCATTCCTAGACAATACAATATTATTATTAATTACTTTCCATACGTTCATAAGATAGTCCCTATTCTTTTATTTTCTTTCACTACAACAAAAAATAGGTATAGCCCACAATAAAGCGGTAACAATCCTTTAAAATCAGTCTATCATAGGTAATTTATACTGTCAATTTGATATTTTTTAAAATTTCGAGACAAGCTGTCTTTGTTTATTCCTAAAATAAAACGGAAAAACTATGTAAGCATTAAAATTTATCCAAAGTATTTGTTGCTATATAATGACACTAATACTTTTAAAAAAGGAGAAAATCATAGATGAATAACAAAGAGCTTTTATCTTCTTTTACCCTACCTAATGGTGTAACCCTTAAAAATCGAGTCGTTATGGCTCCCATGACTAATTTCTCTTCTAATCAAGATGGAACAGTCACAGCAGAAGAAGTCGATTATTATGCCCATCGATCTACTGGAGTTAGCATGGTTATTACTGCTTGTACAAATGTTACGCGTAATGGTCAAGGATTTCCTGGGGAATTTGCTGCCTATAGCGATGAATTTATTCCTAGCTTGACAAAATTAGCTTCTCGTATTAAAGAACAAGGCGCAAAAGCAGTTCTGCAAATTTTCCACGGTGGACGAATGTGCCCTCCTGACTTAGTAAATGGAGATGTCGTGAGTGCTAGTAATATTCCTGCTGAAGGAGAAGGAAATGCTACTCCAAGAGAATTATCAGAAGCTGAAGTCGAAGCTATTATCGATGCTTTCGGAGAAACAACTCGCCGTGCTATTGAAGCTGGTTATGATGGAGTAGAGATTCATGGAGCAAACGGATATCTTATTCAGCAATTTTTCTCTCCTCATTCTAACCGCCGCGAAGATCGCTTTGGTGGAAATCTTGAAAAACGAATGACTTTTCCTTTAGCCATTATTGATAAGGTTAAAAGTGTAGTCGCAAAACATGCTACCTCTCCTTTTATTGTTGGTTATCGTTTTTCTCCTGAGGAGCCTGAAACACCTGGAATTACCATGGGTGATACTCTTGCACTAGTGGATAAACTTGCTGATAAGGTCCTGGATTACTTACATGTTTCTCTTCAGGAATTCCATTCAACACCAAGAAGAGGAGTAGAGGATTTATCCAAAACACGCATTGACTATTTACTGGAAACTATCAATAATCGTGTACCGTTAATTGGCGTTGGCTCTATTTATACTGCAGAGGATGCTCAAAAAGCATTTCAAACAGGAGTATCTTTGCTGGCATTAGGTAGAGGCCTTATTATCGAACCTCATTGGGTTCAAAAGCTAGCGGAAGGAAAAGAAGATACCATTGTTACAACCCTAAATAAAGAAAAACAAAAAGAACTTGTCATTCCAGATCCACTCTGGAATGCAATTATCAATGCACCTGGCTGGTTCCCTGGTGTATAAAAAAGAATGCAGCTATATCAAAAGCACCTGCTAAGTAGGTGCTTTTGATGTCTATTTTTTGGAAATCAAAGGATGCATTTGCAACCGTTCTATGAGAAATATAATTTTAGGGACTTCTCCCCTAAAATGACAGGAATGTTTATTCAGTTAAAGTGGGAATATTATTTTCAAACTGATAGATTTTCAAAATGGTTTTCCTCCGCAGCCTCAAAATTCCGTCTCTAATTATTCCATAGATAAATCTTGGATTTTACTAACCTTGTTCTGAAAAATTATAAAGTTACGCAAAATACTTATTACCCGCTATTAAAATAATACCAGGTATACCTACTATTATTCTGCCCAGCATAAAATCAAAATAACTAAAAGCTGCGAATAAGAAGAGAAGAATCCCAATTGTGATGGGGAAGTTAAATTTCCATTCCGAGCGATCCTTCCACTTAAGCCTGTAATAAAAACAGAAAAAGCTACCAACAAGGAAATAAATTTCGATTATAGTCACTCCTAAGGCCTGAAGCCAACCACCATCCTCTCTTTTCAGCTAGTTAGATCAAAGATAAACAACTTCTTATTATCCCTATATGGAATATACTACCACATCATAAAGGATAATAATTAGATGAATTTTCGAAAACCTGCAGTCCTTTTCCTTATATAAAACGAGGGTGGGACAAAAGAATTTTACATAAAGAAAAAGCCAAACTATAATACAATAAACATCGTAATAGTTCGGTTTTTTCTTTTCGCTGATTTATCTTTTTTATAGCTAAAAAACAAGTTCGTTCCATTGCGCTCCAGTCACTCGCTTTCCGCGGGGAGGAAGCTGAGCCTCCTCACTGCGCTGCGGGGTCTCAGCCTTTCCTCTATTTCCCGCAGGAGTCGAGTGTCTTCCACTCCATTTCACTAACCTTATAAAATGGGGCGAGAAACAAAAATAGATTTTATTTATCATTCGTCTAATTCAACAAATGATTATTCAGCTTTAAGCATATCCTTTTTAGTTTTGTCTCAGCCCCGACTAATATATCCATTAAAGAATAATTCTCTTCACTTGTTTTACATAAAAGTAGCGAACGATTAAGAAATAAAGAATCTGTATGAAAGCAAAGCTTCCTAATACCAATGCTGCCTCTCTTGTAATATTAAAATCAAACATATTGGATAGGGCAATAAGTGCGACAGAACCATGGATTAAAGCGACTATAATTGGTGAGAAAAATAAAAGAGCTATTTGTCTGTTGACGACTCTTTTCAACTCCGTCTCCATTAATCCAATTTTAGCAATCGATTGGAATTTGCGCTTTTCTTCCTCTAAATCAGTAAATAATCGGAAGTAAAGGAAGCTTCCTGCCGAAACGAAGAATACAATTCCAATAAATAAGCCAATGAACAGAACAGGGCCAAACGCTTTATTGATTTGATATATAGCATAGTCAACAGAAAAAGCTTTGTAAGATAATTCTTCATCTAACTGTTCCCCAACTGCAAGGACTTTATCTTCTTGTCCTTCTTTTGCTTGCCATACAATACTTGGTTTGCTTTTTATTGGTTCATCCAGCTGTTCATAAATCTTATCATTTACTACATAATAAGCCGATATTTCTGTTAAAACAGCCGCATCTATTACTCGAGAAGGTGTTACTTCTCGACCACTTTTTAAAGGAATGGCCGTTTCCAATAGCTTTTTGCTAGGTTTCTGTCCGCCTTCCTTTAAGACAGCATCACTCTGTTCTACAACAATGGCTTCGTCTTCCTTTGGATGAATTTTCTTCTCACCAATTAGCTCGGCAAAACGATTGTAATCAGATGCTCGCGCAATTAAAACGTTCTTCTTTTCCCCAGCTAGTTTGTAATAATTCAATTGAGTCTCTTCACTACTCACATCAAGCTTTTCATTTTCTATTAACGTATTCATTTTACTCTTATCTTTGGCAATTACTTCTTCACTGTCCTTGTCCAACGGAGAATAAGTAAAAGTATAGCGATTTATTTCTTTTACCCCTTTTGTTATATAGGATTGGAACCCATATAGTGTTCCAATGGCGCTAAAAGCCACTGTTGATATAATCGCCACTAAGAAAAAGGTTCTTGCATTATCTTTCATGCGAAAAGACAAATCGGAAAACAAGAGCATATTTGTTTTTTTCCAAAAAATGGACTTATTCCCTTTTATCTTGCGGATAAAATACACACTCAGTTGAGTAAATAAGAGATAGGTTCCGAGTGTTACTAAGAGAACAACTGGAACCAGCGCGTAAGCAACCAATATTCCCTCTACAGATATTGCAGTAACATATCCTCCAAGTAAAAGCAGCCCTGCTAAAATTGATAGAAATAACGAAGCTTTCGGTTCTCCTTTTGACTTTTTATCCCCTTTGATTAAGTCAATCAACTTATTGGTACGAAGAATAAAGGAAACAAAGATAGAAATAAAGAAAAAGAGAATCAGAAAACTAATAAACGTCACCACAATTGCCAATGTAGGGAAATAAAAATTAAGTGACTCTGTGATAATTAATACATTCTCGGCAATCAAAAGAATTACCTTCGCAAATACTAATCCTGCTAGAATCCCACTCACTGTGGCAAAAAAGCCGATCAGAATATTTTCTAAAAATACTAGAAGGCGAATCTGCCGGTTAGATGCTCCAAGCATCATTAATAAGCCAAATTCCTTCTTTCTTGATTGTAAGAACGAGCTCATAGAATATAAAACAAAAAAGAAAGAAAAGATATAAATAATTCCGCCAGCAACACCCATTCCAAATAGTGCATGACTATTCACGTCGGGACCAGAAAAGGCTGGATGAAATGCAAAGATAGCAAAGGTAAAAAACACCATCACTGTAAACATGCTGCTGAGAAAATAAGCAATATACAGCCGTTTATTGCGGAGTACGTTATTAAACGCGAACTGACGAAAAGTCATTGCCGTCGCCTCCCATCAACGAAAGCATATCGATTATTTTTTGGAAGAATGCTTGTCTACTATCTCCTCGATGTATTTCAGAATGTAGCTTTCCATCACGAATAAAGACTACTCTATCAGAATAACTAGCCGCTTGGGGATCATGTGTTACCATTAATAAACTTGTCTGTTTCCTTTCATTAATCGAGACAAGCATATTCATCACATCTTTTGCTGCTTTTGAATCTAGATTTCCTGTGGGTTCATCTGCCAATAATAGCTTTGGTTCATGAATCATTGCCCTGGCAATCGCGACCCGCTGCGCCTGCCCACCTGAGATTTCATAAGTACGTTTATTCAGAATCGCTGTAATCCCCAATTCCTTAGCAATTTCTTCTGCTTTCCTCTTCATTTCCTTAACAGGAGAGCCATCCAATGTTAATGGTAAAACGATATTTTCTTCCACTGTTAAAGTATGCAATAAATTAAAGTCCTGAAAGATAAAGCCTAATTCATTTCTGCGAAACTTAGCTAGAGCGTTTTTCTTTAGCTTATGAGGCATTTTCCCCTCTATTTCCACAGCACCTGTAGTTGGACCATCATTCGTAGAAATAATATTAAGCAGCGTTGTTTTTCCACTTCCAGATGGCCCCATAATCACCACAAATTCACCTTTGTCAATTTCAAAATTAATATCAGTAAGGGCACGGTAAGCTACCTTTCCTTCGTAAACCTTACTTACGTTTGTAAGTTTAAGCATAATCCTTCTCCTCTCTAACAATTCTAGTAAAAGTATAACCTGTAGAGGATATGGCATACTATCGATTATGCTTTCAGCAAGCTTACATTGATGTAAGGTTTTGTGTATCAGAAAAAATAATCCTAATCGTTGTACCTAGGCCGACCTTTGATTCCAATTCCAGACGATGCTCTAATCTCTCTGCCACTTCTTTTACTAAATAAAGCCCCATACCGGTAGATTCTCGATATTTGCGGCCATTTTCTCCTGTATAGAATTTATTAAAAATACGCTTCTGATCTACAATCGGTATACCAACACCAAAATCCTGCACCTCCAGAACGGCTTCTCCTGATTGTTCATACAAAGAAATAATGAGATGATTTGCTTTTCCTGCCGAATATTTCACAGCATTATGAACAAGCTGTGTCAGGAGAAAGAATAGCCACTTTTCATCTGTTTCTACTGTAATGCCTTGCTTTTCTTCTTTAAATTGCGGATACACTTCATTGCGAATATAAAAACGCTTATTTTCTTGATTCACCTCATGGATTAACTTAGAAAGAGCAACAGGCTTAATCTGAAAATCTTCTGCAATGGTGCGAAGTCTCGCCATATAAAGAACCGTATTCAGCCCGTTTCGCATTCGGTCTGTCTCTTCCCGGATACTCGATGATTCTGGCTCGTCAAGCGTTTGGGCTGTCAGCTCAATAATCGAGAGAGGTGTCTTCATTTGATGGACCCAGCGATCCATAAATAGAAGATGCTCATCTTGCCTGTCCTCTGCTTTTTGAATTTCTTCTTGGTATAAACGATACTGTACCATTAGCAACTGATCGAGAGCTTCCGAAATTGGTTTTGCTTCCGTCGTCTCCAAAGAACCATCTAATGTTCCGATTGAATGTTCAAGCCTTTGATAAAATTTTCTTCTACTCACATATTGATATAGTAAAAATACTGTTAAAAATACGACTGATAAGAAAATAGCATATAGACATACTCCTTTTCCTCGGTAACCATCCAGCCAAAATATAAACGGAATCAACAGACATTGGATGAGTTGTATGATAATAAATAAAACATGCTCGCGAATAAATAGCTTCATGCTTGTCCCTCTTTCCATGTCGGCCGCAAACGGTATCCTGCTCCTCTAACTGTTTCCACTGCCTCCTCAATCCCTAGCTCTTGAAATTTTTTCCGCACACGCGTAATATTCACATTCAATGTATTCTCGTCGACATATGCTTCATCATCCCAAAGCTTTGCCAATAAATCTTGCCGGCCAGCAACACGAGGGTAGCGATCAAGTAAGCTTTCGATAATGTCTGTTTCCTTTTTCGTTAATTGCGTTACTTTGTCTTTAAATCGTAATTCAAACCGTTCTGGATATAAGCTCAAATCCCCTTCACGAAGAACCCTTTCCTCCTGTTTTAAGGCATATTCCCCATATGCACGGCGGAGCTGGCTTCTAATTTTCGCCATCACAATATCAGGATGAAATGGCTTTGTAATAAAATCATCCCCACCATTTTCAATTGCCATTACTTGATCCATTTCGCCCGTTCTTGCTGAAATAAAAATGACCGGGCAAAGGGATTCTTTGCGAATTTGTCGGCACCAATAGTAACCATCGAAGCTTGGAAGGTTAATGTCTAATAGTATAAGATCTGGTTTCTCCCTTCTAAATGTCGCCATTATGGTTTCAAAATCGATGGCTGTAATTACTTCATATTGATATTTCTTTATGTAGGCGCTGAGATGTTCTGCGATTTTTACATCGTCTTCGATAATCATGATTTTTTGCATCGTTAGTTTCTCCTAGGTCTTGATGATTTAGTTTAAGTTTAATTTAAGAGGAGATTCTGTTCAAGATTAGGTTTGGTAGAAGGGAAAAATTCTCCCTTCACAAAAAAAGAAGCAAAAGTGACTTCTGCCTCCTTTTACTATTAAGATTAAGTCTTGCAGTTATTCAGTTTTTGATGCTGCTTCTTCCATTCTTTGTATCTTTGTAAAGGCGAAAAAGGAAGACCACATCATAATAAATGCTAATGCACTTCCGCAAAACAGCGGAATCATTCCCGGAACCGTAGTCATTAGTAGATAAATTGCTGTTATCCCGATCACCATTATTATCGTAGCGATTGGATTCATTAACATAATGATAAATGCGTTTTTTATCACTTGGTAGATTTTGAGATCAAAATGTACAAAAGTAGGAAATACATAACAAATCGTTAATAGAAAGCCTAAACAAATTAATAAGGCTGGATAATAGAATACGTTCATTATTCCACTTGTATGTTTCAATAAATTTATATCAATATATAAGAAATAGCCAAGGATAGAAACAATAAATCCTAATAAATTACTCTTAATAAATTCGGTCTTATAGGATTCCCAAAACGTTTTAAAAACGGGAATATCCATGTTTCCCATCAATAACTTTCTTACAATCACAAACATAGCAACGGTAGCGGGGAAAAAACCAAAGATTAACAGCCCTAAAAGGGAGAAGGCAATCCATAAAAGATTCACAAATGCTAGCTGCATAATCCAATCACAAAGTTTATAAAATCCTCCTATCGCACCATTCATCTGCATATATACTCCTCCTAAATAATCTCGGACATTTTGTCAGCTGAATAAAAAGTTAAACAAGGAAGCAGGCACCAAAGACGTTCCTCAGATTGGCTTCTAAGTTATCACCAGCAAACTTCTTATACCTCCAAGTCTCTCTGATTTTTCACTTCGTAAATTCGGGGAACTGGCGGTTTTTCCATATTGTGTCCAAGGAAGAAACCAGGATGTGGCGGCTGGTTATAGGCAACATTCTGCCAAGCGATTGCTAACCGATAATTAGGGTCATGCATTAAGGTATAAATGCGGTGATCCGTTAGATCCGTCGTTGTATAAATCCTAAGTGCGGTGCTGTCATCAGTCCGCCAAATGACTTCCTCTCTCCAATCTCCAAAGATATCGGCTTGCAAACAAGGATTCCCTTTTGTCCCGTTATTCGATCTCGTACCATCTGCAGTCAAAATATTAACGAGCCTTCCGTTCTCATAATCCCATTTGTCGATTTTCCCGACTCCGATGCCAGTTTCCTCGCAATAGTCATGGTCAAGAAGTTCTCTTAATAAATCTCCATCCCACCAGATAGCAAAATTAAAGGACTGGGGATTCAAATCAGAGATTTTTTCTCCTGAACTACTATAAAGCCCTGCTCCTCCCGTTTTCCAGTGTGTCGATGACCAGACCTCTGCTCCCTCATAGCGCGGGTCAATATCTGCTGCCATCCCCCTTCCTACATCTTCAGTAGAAGGAATCCCCCATAAGATTTCGCCTGTTTTGGCATCATGGATTTCCGTCCCCATTGCTTGAGGCGTTTCATGTACTTGAAATATTTCCAAGCCTGGTCTCGCTGGGTTAAAATTTCCAACATGAATGGCGTCCCCATGTCCTAAACCAGTTTTATAAAGCCCTGTACCATCATGGTCAATTACACAAGAACCATAGATAATTTCATCCTTCCCGTCATCGTCTACATCTGCAACGCTTACACTATGATTACCTTGCCCAGAATAACCTTCATTACCAGGTGCTAGGCTATCAAACATCCATACTTTTGACAGTTCGCCATCTCGCCAATTATAAGCAGCTAGCACTGCTCTCGTGTAGTAGCCACGACACATTACTAAGCTAGGTCTTTCCCCATCAAGATAGGCTATACATGCTAGAAAACGATCGACGCGATTTCCTTCATCATCCCCCCAGTCCTCGCCTTTTCCTCGAGGGGGATCATAGTCGGTTGTCACTAACTCTCTCCCAGTCATTCCATCAAATATCGTTAAATATTCAGGCCCTTGCAGAATAAAACCATCTTTATTTCGATAATCCGCACCTATATCTCCAATTACTTTCCCTTCTCCATCTCTAGTTCCATCTGCCGTTTTACAGGCAACCTCCGCCTTTCCATCCCCATCTAGATCATAGACCATAAACTGCGTGTAATGAGCTCCGGCACGGATATTTCTTCCTAAATCAATCCGCCATAAGTGCGTGCTATTTAACTTGTAGGCATCTAAATATACATTCCCGGTATAGCCTTTATGGGCATTATCATGCGAATTAGATGGATCCCATTTGAGGATAATTTCATATTCTCCATCCCCATCTACATCTCCAACACTTGCATCATTAGCACTATAGGAATAAGCTACTCCATCTGGTGTTATTCCTCCTTCAGGTTTATTCAGGGGAATAGTCAAAAAGCTCGTCTCCCATACTTCAGCCTTTTCTGAACATGGCTGTTCCTTGCCATCTACAATAGAACATACTTGATAAATAGAAGCTTCTACTCCACTTTCATCTAAATAATTGGTACTGCTAGTAATCGGGACAGGATTCACTTTAATTCCATCACGATAAAGATTGAATGATATTTCCTCTGGATCTGTCCCAAACAAGCGCCAGCCAATATAGACACCGTTCTTTACCTTTACAGCAATCAAACCACGATTTAAACTTTCCATCTGTCGTAATCGTTTTTCTTGCTTCTTTTTTTCTGCCATTTCCGATTCCCCCTCCGTACCAAGGAATAATTTATAGATAAAACTTTAATCTTACCGGTCCAATTAATCCGGACTTCACCAATTCTTTTGCATATTCGTTTGCCTTGCTGTTGGTAACAATTACTTCTATATCCAAGGTGTCTGTGTTTATGTATGGTGTTATATCAAAATGATAGGGACTCCACATTTTAACTCCGACCGTTTCTCCGTTAATACGCAATTCAGCAAGCTCACAAACTTCTCCTAAATCTAATTGAGCTTTTTTATATTTTCTTTTCGATGCATCTAAGGTCACTTTTGACTGATAGATAGTTTTGCCGGAAAAATATTTTAAATCTTCATATTCCGTTAAGGAAACTAGTTTTTTGATCACTTCCTTTTGACGGAATGGATTAGTCATTGTCCAATGATCTACGTTGATATCCAAACTGTGTTCTTCCTTTTGGCTTTTGGCTGCAAAAGTTGGTGTTTCCTGATGATTAACACAGAGAATGATAGACTCCCTATGCTGCAAAGAAAAGTTGTACTTTGTATACTCCCCATCTACTTCATTTATTTCGATTGTTTCTATGTTGGAGGACCAAGCATCCCATTTTTCTAAAGCACCCCTGCATTTAACAGCCAGTTCTCCTTCTACGGATGAATCATCTTCATTTACCAACACATAAAAATCTATACCTTCCTTGACAATATGGGTAACACGCAATCCAGGATTATGTGGTATCAAATAAACATCCCTGGATTGCAACCGATCAAGGGAGCCGATTACGCTATTGTAGTTAGAAAGTTGTACTACATTCCCACGTAAAGGAAGTTCCTTCTTTTCGGGATTATAAATAATAACAGTGCCCCCATTCTTCAGAAAAAGATTAAGCTTCTGCACCATTTCGTTAGAAACAAGCTGTTCCAGATTTTCTATTACGATTACTCTATAAATTTGTTTTTGGATTTTCACTTGGCCTTCTTCGATGAGACAGTTGTGGAGAAATAAGTCTTCTTCTAAGTAGTTAAATTCTATTTGATTGGTATAGAGAGGTTCTGCTATTTTCCAAGGAAGATGGTCTTCCTCACACAAAATCGCAATTTCTGTAATATTGGTACAATCACTTAAAAGCCAAGACATCCGTCTTTCATAATCAGCAAACAATCTATAATAATTCCACCATGCATTATGGGGGCCGTTATCTGGTGCGCGCTCATTTAAACGTTCACCTTCGATCGAGTAATAAAAGGCATGGGGATAAAGCATATTTACTCCTCTTACAAAAAGCCAATCTACAAACCATTTCATATCCGCTGCTGTTAATTGCCATTGATGTCCATTTGGCCCACAACAGCCAAAACATTCATTGGCATTACGAGGCAACCCACGGTGCCTAGCCGCATCGGAGGAACATTTTCCTAAAGTACTATCATGTCCTTGAATTCCTTTATTGTCTTCTGGTCCAACCCATCTCCATACTAAATCCTGTCCAGGCAGCTGAAAATATTGCAAAAAGCCAATATCGTCACTCGCCTCCGGATGCCCAGTTAATTGAATCCCATGCTTCTCACACCACTCCGATATCGGAAGGTAATACGTTTCCTGAAGGCGTTTATTAACCGTTTTTTTAAAGTTTCTTCTCTTAATAGCAGTGTCAGTCCCGACATCAAACCATAACGCTAACAAATCCTTCGGCTCATTGCCATGCTGCCTATAATAATCCAAGAAGCCCTCTGTCCAAGGCTTAATTTTTTCTGGATCGACACAGCGACCTAAAACACTCGGTTCATCTGTAAATAGTGCTGTTATGGTATTGCCAAAATACTCACTAAATTGTTCATAATATACATCATGAGTCACACGGATAAATTTTTTCATAGCATCTGGATTTAATAAATCGCCTGCTAGTGGAGCATTTGGTTCGCCATCATCTTCTCCAAAGTGAAGCCCGCGAATCGTCCCTTTTGAAAAAGTAGCAATAAGGAAAACAATCGACCAACCTCCTGATTCTTTCGGATCAAAAACGATGCTGTCTTGTTCCACTTCCAAGGAAACAACGGAGTGAGGATCGATTTTCCTATCACCAGTCATCTTTAAAGCAGCAGCAAAAACAATTTCCTCGTATTCTTCTAGTTGTTCCTTTATTTTGGCAGGACCTTTTATAGGATGCATTGTCATGCGCAATCCACGGGCTGCATATTCAGGATTGTTCTCAACCACCTTCCCATGGGCAGATCCGGATGGATACATGCCTTCATCATAGATAATCACTTTCATCCCTAGTTCTGCAGCTTCTTCCATAATAAAGCGCAGTCGTTCGATAAATTTTGTTCCTAAATAATCGATGTCCTCAGGTATGCCAATTCGGGGATGTGCTACTATCCCATGCACGCCTTTATCCTTAAAATCTCGCAATTGTCTAGCTAGTTCTTCTTTATGAAGATCACCATTTAAAAACCAAAATGGAAAAATCGAATATTCTGCAGAAGGATCATTAAATTCATGTTTTAGCTGTAGGAAATTAGTCATTTGCTCACCTTCAATTGTTTAATTATGTTCAAAATAGATAGCATTAAAAAGACGGCTGTGCGTTCCTTATATTCCACCGTCTCTTCGGTCATCAGCCATCGGTATTAAAGTTAAAACTTATCCCTTTACAGATCCTAATAACATTCCTTTAGCAAAATGCTTTTGCAGGAATGGATAAACAATTAATATCGGCAAGGTAGCTACTACGACAACAGCCAATTTTAATGATTGTGCTGGCGGGGCTACATATTCTACTCCTTGTGAAGCGGTATCAGCCAAGTTCCCTTGAGATAAAATAATAATTTGTTGAAGCAGGACCTGTACAGGCCATTTTGCGCTGTCGCTAATATACAATAGTGCATGAAAGTAATCGTTCCAGATGGTAACCGCATAAAATAAGGCAAAAGTGGCAAGGACCGGCTTGGATAAAGGTAAAATGATCCTTAAAAAAATTCCCATTTCGGAACATCCATCCATCTTCGCCGCTTCCTCTAATTCCACTGGTATCCCTTGAAAGAAGGTTTTGACAATAATTAAATTGAATGGGTTAATCGCAGCTGGCAAAATTAATGACCAGTAGGAATCTAATAATCCCAATGATTTAACAACAATATAAGTAGGAATCATCCCTCCACTGAATAACATGGAAAAGACAATCATATTCATCAACAGGCTTCGTCCAATTAAATTTTTCCGTGATAATGGATAAGCCATTGTAAAGGTAAAGAATAGACAAATCAAAGTCCCAACTAATGTAATCCCAACCGATACGAGAATACTCCGTGTAAAAGTTCCTGTCGAAAAAATATATTTATATGCATCAAGGGTAAAGGTTTCTGGCCAGATAAAAAAGCTCCTTGTGGTTAACTCTGCCTCTGTAGCAAACGATCCTGCAATAATGTATAAAAACGGCAGAATCATCGTGATTCCGATAATGCCTAAAAGGATTACGTTAAAGCCATCAAATATACGCCCTCCCCGTGTATTATGCATTTTGGGCATCGCCATTTTTCACACCTCCTTGAATTTTCAACATTAAAAGATTCCTTCCTCTCCCATTTTCTTCGCTAATTTATTGGACCCCAAAACGAGGATAATGCCAATGACAGACTTAAAGAGACCAACTGCTGTACTATAGCTGTATGCTCCTTGGGTAATACCAACAAAATATACATACGTATCAAATACATCCGCCACGCCGCGGTTTAATGAATTGGACATTAAATAGATTTGTTGAAAGCCTGTGTCAAGAAAACGGCCAAGCTGGAGGATAAGCATAACAATTATCGTACTTCTTATTGCAGGTAAAGTAATATGCCATAAACGCCGTAATCTTCCTGCACCATCGACAATCGCTGCTTCGTACTGCTCTTTATCAACTGCTGTTAGTGCTGCCAAAAAGATTACCGTTCCCCAGCCCGTTTCCTTCCAAATAATTTGCATCATAATTAATGGGCGAAACCAATCTGGAGAAGAGAGAAAATCAATGTTTTTACCGTAAATTTGAGAAACAATATCATTCACCACACCACCGCTTGTTGTAAAAAAGATATACGTAATACTGGCAATGATTACCCACGACATAAAATGCGGCACATAAATAAATGTTTGAACCACTCTTTTGTATGAATTAACCCGCAGCTCATTTAAAAGAAGTGCCAATATAATAGGGGCTGGAAAGAAAAACACCAAATTTAGCACTGCAAAAATAGCTGTATTATTTAATAATCGAAAAAAATCTGGATTTTTGAAGAAATCGATAAAATTATCAAACCCTACCCATTTGCTTCCTAATATGCCTGTAAAAGGGGAATAATCTTGAAAGGCTATGACAATTCCCCACATGGGAAGATACTTAAATACAATGAAATACGCCAAACCTGGCAGTAATAGAATATAAAGCCATTTATCTCTCAAAATACGTTGGAACTTAGAAAGATTGGGCTTTTGCTGCACAGTAGTTCCTATCATGGAGTGGGCGATGTCTGTTTCTGGTTCTGTCACTTGCGTACTGGCTTTTGCCATTATAATTTCCTCTCCTTCCCTTCTTTAATTTCACTGTCTTTAAGAGAGACTGGCAGTTTAATATACTGCCAGTCTCTTAACTTGCTGGTTACTTCTGGCTTTCTTTATATAATTTATTTATTTCTTCAATATAGTCGTCTCCGCCGGAGCTGCGCCATAATTTAATCGCATCTTCAATGCCTTTATCATCAATTTGGCCGACAATGTATTTAATTCGAGCGTCATTGATAATGTTGTCTAACTGCTGCCCTTTTTGTGCATACACTGTTGATAGTAAGGATTCGGCAGGATTGGCAACAACAATCTCTTCATTCTTTTTCATTAGTTCGTTTTCTTTTAATCGAAGCGCTGTAAATTCTGGATGCTTGAAGTTTTCACCAGGAATACCTGGGATAAACTGGTTAAGATCGGTATATTCAGTAGATTCCGGATCTTGAGCTGTTACAAGAGGAATAAACTCCCCATCCTTTATTTCATAATGACGCCCCTCAACTCCAGCATAAGCTATTGTTTGCGCTGGTTCGTTATTTACTTTGTCTAAGAAAGATAATATCTTTTTAAGCTCCTCCTCTGTTTTTACACTGGATTTAGGAATGGCTAGTATTCCGTTATATCCTGAAGTAGGAAGATTAAACAGTCCTTTTGGTCCGGAAACAGCACCTATAACATCTACTACATCTTTGAACTTTGGATCGATCTTTTCCATTGCTTCTTGATTGCGATGGGCATCATCCAATGTACTTATCTGAACTCCTGACTTTCCATTTTGAAACGGTTCATTCCACTTTGCTGTATCCATTACTGCAAAATCCTCATTAATTAATCCTTCGTCATACAATTGTTTAAAGAATTTCAAGGCATCCATATATTCCGGTGACATGAAGTCTGGCTGCAGTGTACCATCCTCTTCGATACTCCATTTATTTGGTACGCCAAACCATGTTTGCATAATATCAAACGGTCCAAACCATTTCGAAATCGTCATACCGTAAGTATCATCTTTTCCGTTCCCATCTGGATCATCTGTTGTGAACGCCTTTAAGACGTTATATAAATCATCAATTGTTTTCGGTTCACTTAATCCTAAATTATCCAACCAATCTTTGCGGAAAAAGACTCCATTTCTTCCTAAAGGTCTTGATCGATAAATCCCATATATTTTCCCATCAATAGCGCTATTCTGTAAGGTAATTTCATTTGCTTGACTCAAATTTGGGTATTCCTTTAAATATGGGGTAAGATCCCAAAAGGCATCATTTCGCACAGCGCTTACAAAGCTTGGAATTTTACCTGGAATCATTATGATCATAGGCAGTTTACCTGAAGCTAAGGTGACATTTAACTTATCTGTATAAACGGAATTAGGTACGAATTCTGCATTAATATCCATTTCCGTATACTTTTCCAGCGCCTTTAGGGCCGGACTGTCATCTGATGGAGGTGTAGTTGTATAAGCAGTTGTCATAATAGTAATAGTTGATTTCCCATTACTTTTGGCAGATGACTCTTCCGAATTGCTGCATGCTACTAGGGAAGAAAGCATAATAGCTGATAATACAGGTATTGCTACTTTTTTACCAATACTCTTACTTTTTTTCATTTAGGATCCCCCCGATAATTAAATTAGTTTCTACCTAGCATTGCCTCAACTTCTAGGAACTTTCCAATCATTGCGTTGGGCTATATTTTAAAAATAAACCGCTTTCATTTTTCTAACAATTATCATTTTTTGTCTGTAAAAAAACTTGTTAAATCAATGTTTTAGTTCCCTATAGTCACTTTTTTGCTCGTTTAACACTTCCTTGCCATTCTCCTTTTAAACTCATTACAAAAAAGTATTATCGTATATCATTCTTTGCACCGTTAAAATCAATAAAATAGAGCTGAACCATAAACTTGAATAGGTTCAGCTCTGGCAAACTAGCCTTTTTTGCTTTTTTTCAACTCTTCATTCCCTTATAGAGAAGCAGATTCTTGATTCCGTTTGCGAAATTGGCTAGGTGGCACCCCCATTTGTTTTTTAAAGATACGATTAAAATAACTATGCCTGTACCCTACATTTTCAGCGATGTCATTTATTTTCATATCAGAATGGATAAGCAGCTCTTTCGCCTTTTCCATTCGTAATTGAGTGAGGTAATCAATAAAATTAATCCCAACAATTTGCTTAAATGCTTTACTAAGAGAATATGGATTTGTTCCTACTTCGTCAGAGCAGCTTTCTAAAGAAATATCATTCATATAGTTTTCTTCCAATTTGCTCACTACTTGTTCGACTATTCTTTTAAGTTCTAAGTTCTTTCTGCCTTCTAATCTCTCTATATATGGGGTGATAGCATCCTTTATTAACCAAGTATTAATGCGGATAAGATCCCGCATTTGTGAGAGCTCCCGGAACATATTTCTCCCTTCATACAAGTCATTCGGATGAATCCCTGAATGCAATATCTCATGCTGAATACTGCTAAATAATTGCAGAACAGCTTGTTGGATGTAAATTTCGCTTATCTCTTTTTTTGTTAAGTCTTGCGTAAATTTATTGATTAATTTTTCTATATCCTCTTTGTGTCCCATGCGAATAGCTTTCAGTATTTCCTTTTCCGTAGCAAAAGGATAGTGAAAATCTGCCTCACAAGCACTATTTTTATGCTCCTGTAAATCAATCATTTGATTAATGTTTTCAAACGTTCTAAATCGTTTTCCTGTCCGCACTTCTTCAAATATGTAGGGAATTTCCTTCACACTATTTGTTGTATGACTTATGGTTAGTGTTACTTGTAAATTCAATATTTTATTAACAGCATCCGTTACATTTTTCGCAAAGCTATATAACTCTTTTTTGATGGAGGAATCACTGGGGAAAATAACGAGCATTCCTGCAGATAAATCAGAAAATTTTATGACATTAAATTGTTTAAAAGCTGCCTGCCCGAGCTCTTCCATGATATTAATCGTCATAAAGGTAATTAACTCTTCATCTTTATCTGAAAAGCTTTCTTTTAAATCGGCCATTCCTGTTAATTGAAGATCAAGAGCAATAAAAGACTGCTCTTGCAAATCCCAGCCATATGTCTCCATTTTTCGGCGTAAGTCTTCCTCATGATAATGGAAGGAGTATCCTTGTATTAATTTATATATAAAACTATTCTTCAGCTCTATTAATTGTTTCAAAAGTGTATCTTGCATTAGATTACTTTTATGAGACATCTCCTTCCAACGATGCTCGATAATAGAGAATTCATCTTTGCCGTATTGTTTCAAAGTCTTTGTTTCGTCACCAGCTAAATTTTGTAAAAGTTTTCTAATAGGAGAATAAATTCTAATGGAAGTAAACCAGGACAATATAAATGCGAGAATAAGGGCCGAACCACTTATAATTAGGATTATTCTTGAAATAAAAACGATTGGTGCTGTTATAGAGGACATTGGTGCTGCAGAAACATACTTCCAATTTGTATTCATACGTGCAAAATCACCAAAAGAAACAGAATACATAATCTTGTTGTATTCAAATGGAAAAGAACCATTCCTCTCCTTATGCTTCTCTAATTCTTTTCTTAGGGCATCAATAAAATTAGACTGATTCGTACTATTGGAAGAAAGCATAACTTTATTATCTTCATTTAATAGAAACGTTGCTCCATTATCATATGGAGTCAGTGTCCTTAATAATTCAAGCAGTTTCATCTGATCGATAGTCACAATAATGGATCCGAACGGCTGCTTACTAGTGATGGGAAGTTCACTAACAAAAGCTAAATTTTTATTATCGTCATTTTTATTATCATCGTACTCTATCCAATGAAGCCCCGCTTCTTTAGATTGTAAGCCACGATAAAAATCACTCTTTTTTTCATCCAAGGGATTGTAGGAGGGCTCAAATAATATTGGTTTATCAAAATCTAAATAAAGCACTGCATTACTAATTAAATTATGACTCCCCTGCAATAATAATAAGGTTTTAGTTATATCATTAGTCTCTGTAAATTGTTTTACAAAGTCGATATCTTTTAAGGAATCACCAAAGCGCGGCTCAAATGCCCAATGGGTTGCATATTCCTCTATGTATCGAAATTGTTCATTCATATTATTTGCTCTTTGAACAATTTGATTAGCGTTTGATAACATAATCTCATCTTCTACTTTGCCTACGGCAAACCAGTAGATGAAGATACCAGTTATCAAACCTGGAATACTCGTAATAAGCAAAATCAGAATAAAACTATTTCGATGGAAGTTTCCATTCCAGCGAAAACGTTTCAAGAAACTATTCCATTCCATTAAGACCACCCCAATATATTGCGTATCACCATGGATTTCAGTTCTATTGTTTTACATATTTTCTAAAAAGTTGTATCGATAGCGAGGATTCAAAAACATCGACTCTTTTACTAGAATAGATGTTTTATAGGAATACAGCATGAATAGCAGTATTTTATCCTTTGTATGTGTCTACTAATATATATGGGGAAAGTCGAGAAATCTGTTCTTTTATTTGCTCTGCAACCAATTTTGCCATTCTATTCGCCCCTTTTTTTGTAAAATGAGTATGATCTGTATTATTTACCGATACCATGAAAAAAGAAACGACTTCAGCATAGCCCATTTTTGCAAATAAGCTTAGGCTTCTTTCCATTAAATCCAGTAAGGGAACATTCTCTTCCTGAGCTACTTCCTTCATTGCTTGGCAGTAATCAGGGAAATCATTGATAAATTCCCCATTTTCCTGATGTAATCGAGCAACTGGAGTTATTAATACTGGTTCAGCCTGACACATTCTCGCACTTTTAATATAAAGCTTTAAATATTCCTTATAAGTGGTAAAAGGATTTGTATAGCGCTCTGGCCTGCTTTTGGTAGAATCATTATGACCCATCTGGATCAATAAATAGTCATCTGCACCCATTTCCTCTGTTATTCTTTTTAATCTGCCTTCCTCGACAAAGGTTTTCGAGCTTCTTCCTCCGATTGCATGATTCATTATTTGCACATCCTTTGTGAAATAATCTTGCAGGAACTCTCCCCAGCCGCCTTGATATTTCTCCTCCTCATATTTCTGAACAGTTGAATCTGACGCAAGAAAAATTCTAATCTGTTTTGCCCTCATAAAAAGTCTCCCATCCTTCGTTGGTATGGATAAGTAATGTTTACGCTTTCATTTTCTTCCAAAAGTACAGATAGTCTTATTCTTTATATACAAATCATCATCAAAATGTTAACGTTAACAATTCTCGTTTAGTTTAGCAGAATACTCCAGTCTTGTAAATATTCTTTCTGACAATTCAATCATCGCCTTTCCTATCTCTTCATTTTTCTATAGTGTAATGGAACATATCCGGTCACTTCCTTAAATACTCTGCCAAAATGGGTAACACTTCCAAAGCCAACTTTCTTGGAAATCAAATTTACTTTCATAGAGGAATTCTCCAATAGCTTCTTTGCCTCTTTAATCCGCACACTGTTCAAGTACTCTACAAAGGTAAACCCAGTTGCCTCTTTAAAAAAACGACTTAAGTAGTATGGACTAATATAGAATTTCTCTGCCACTGATTGGAGCGACAGCTTGTTCATATAATGGCTGTTGAGATAGCGTACAACCTCCGAGATTCTTTCGTGCATCAGGCTCGGCGATTCTATTGGCTGCATGTTGTGTTGCTTAATATGCCGGCAGCAAATAATGAGCATCTGCAGGATCAATGTTTGAGCATAAATTTCACAGCCTGGTCTTTGCTCTTCAATCTCCTCAATAACCTTTTGCGTAAGACTATCTATAGTAAGTAACTCATTCAGCGGACAACTAATAATAAGGTAATCATTCTCAAACAATGGTTGATAAATATCTAGATAAGAAGGACTTATTTGCGCGAGATGTTTTTCATGAATATTAACTATAAATCGCTCATGTTTTGGCTTTTCAGTATTTGTTGTCCGATGGAGGATGTTAGGAGAAATAATGACAATATCTCCTTGATGAATTACTAAGGTTCGATCCTTAATAAAAAATTCCCGTTTGCCAGAGATTAAATAGTAGATTTCAAATGTACTATGGAAATGATTAGTTGGCATATGATGGCTCAATGCTTTTCGCTGAGACACTATGAATGTTTCCTCCGCATTATGAAATAAAATATCTCTCAGTTTATTCCCCTCCCTTTCCCCATTGCCCCTCTTTATTATACGCACTTAAAATTGCAAGATATAAGAAGTTTTTAGACTTTTTCGCAAAAAAAGTACATATTTCTGTGCTACCCTAGTCTTATATTTAAGAAGGAGGAATATCTGGATGACATTCTCTGAATCTAGTACTTATGTGAAGGCAAATGAAACTTTAACTCCTATTCAATGGGCGGAGAAGGCTTGCGAAACAATAATGACTAAATTTGAACCTGAACAACTTCCGCCAGAACGATTTCATTATCATCAAGGAGTCTTTTTATCTGGGATGGAGAAATGCTGGAAAGAGACGAAAAAAGATAAGTATTTTTCTTATATTAAGAAATGGGTCGACAGCCATGTTCTCGAAGATGGAAGCGTCACCAAATTAAAAACAGATGAACTGGATGATATGCAGCCAGGTGTGCTTCTTTTCAATCTTTATGAACAAACAGGCGATGAACGATACAAAAAAGCACTTTATCATATTGTTCCCTTATTAAAGACCTTAAAGTGCAATCCCTCTGGCGGTTTCTGGCATAAGGAACATTATCCAAATCAAATGTGGCTGGACGGATTGTATATGGGAGGCCCTATTGCCGTCCAGTTTGCAAAAACCTTCGGAGAAACAGAATACGCTGACATGATCACACACCAAGCACTATTACTGGAGAAACATACGAAGGATCCAGAAACTGGCTTGTTATATCATGGCTGGGATGAAACCAAAGCTGCCGAATGGGCAGATCCCATTACTGGAGCCGCTCCAGAATTTTGGGGCAGAGCAATTGGCTGGGTTCCTGTAGCTCTCTTGGAAATATTAGATTACCTTCCTGAAGACCACAAAGATAAAAAGGCATTGACAAGTATGCTTCAAGACCTGTTAATTGCTTTAACGAAATACCAAGATTCGAAAAGTGGTTTATGGTATCAAGTAATTGATAAAGGACATTTATCCGACAACTGGCTGGAAAACTCTTGCTCCTCTTTGTTTGTTCATGCCATCGCTAAAGCAGTCCGTTTAGGCTATCTAGAAAACAAGTATTTGCCATTTGCTCAGAAAGGCTATCAAGGTGTGATTGATACATTAAAATATGATACAAATGGAAATCTAATCATTGGTAATATCTGCATTGGTACAGGTATTGGGGATTACCACCACTATATTGCCCGTCCTACTAGCGAAAACGATTTACATGGCGCTGGCGCCTTTATTCTGATGTGTGTCGAAATGAACCAGCTTTAGGTCAGTAAGCGACAAGATAAAATGAAGGGGCGATTTTTTTTTCGCGTAAAAAGGCAATACTTCTCCATTGCCCCTTCTCCTTAGTGATAAATCTCCTCTCCTATTTCTTTCAGATACTTTGTATGAAAAAAGCAAAAGCATAGAGTAGCACTGATTATCTTTTGTCTGATTTTTCTCTGAATCAATTAAAATCCTCCCTTGGTGGAAGACCAAACATCCGAGGATAATCTCGACTAAATTGCGATTAACTTTCATAGCTACCCTAAACGCGTTTTAGCAATTTCGGACAAATCAGCTATTAATAAGCGCCTCCCTATGCAATTTTTTAATATTGCGACCTTTGCCATGAGGGATACATAATGGCGTCCCAAAGAGAGGATCTACAGTCACTTCACATTCTAAGTTAAAAACGTCTTTAACCATTTTCGCTGTAATTACTTCTTCCGGTTTTCCCTGCACATAAACAGATCTATCCTTAATTGCAATTAGATTATTGGCATAGCGGCAGGCTAGATTTAAGTCATGAAGAACCATTACAATCGTACGATTTTCTTTTTCATTTAATTCGAATAATAAGTCTAGTACCTCGATTTGGTGAGTCATATCTAGATAGGTTGTCGGTTCATCCAGCAAGATAATATTGGTATTTTGTGCAAGGGTCATTGCAACCCAGGCACGTTGTCTTTGTCCTCCAGATAACGAATCCACTAGACGGTCGCTCAGTGCAGACATACCAGTCGCCTCAAGAGCGTTATGAACGATTTGTTCATCTTCCTCCGACCATTGTCTGTACCATTTTTGATATGGATAACGTCCTTGTTTTACTAATTGCAAAACCGTTAACCCTTCTGGAGCAACAGGGCCTTGCGGAAGAATTGCTAATTGTTTGGCGATTTCTTTGGTGGAGAGCTCAGAAATTTTTTGTGCTTCAATTAAAATCGATCCAGATTGCGGTTTTAATAAACGAGCTAATGAACGTAACAGTGTTGACTTTCCACAGCCATTACTGCCAATAAACACAGTGATTTCTCCTTTAGGAATCTTCATATATAAATCATCTATAATGACTGTATCTCCATAAGATAAGGTCAAGGAATTTGTCTCTAAAAGAACCATTTGTTTAACTTCTCCTTCCTATACTTTTCGCTGCTTATATAAAAGAAAAATGAAATAGGGCGCTCCAATAGCAGCCGTAAATATTCCCGCAGGAACTTCAATCGGAAGGAATAAAGTTCGACCGATTGTATCTGCTATTAGGACCAGAATTGCACCAATTAAAGCAGATAAAGGCAATAACGCACCAAAAGAAGAACCAACTAATTTTCTAGCTATATGAGGTGCCATCAGTCCAACAAAGCCAATTCCACCTGCAAACGCTACAGCCGTTCCAATTAAAGCTGTACTAATGAGTAATAAAAAAAGACGCTGTTGCTGTACTTTAGAACCTAAGCCAATCACTATCTCTTCCCCGAAATCTTGAATATTTAACGTTCTTACCATAATAAAGGATAGTATCAATAATAAAAGAATAATAGGTGCAGCAATCTGAATCTTTTTCCAATCGGCAGTACTAACAGAACCAGTAAGCCAAATATTCGCTTGACTAGCCTGATAAATTGGCCCTAAGATCATGAACAAGTTGGTCAATGCCTTTGTTAACGACCATAAACCAATTCCAACTAGGACGAGACGTACAGGTGAAACACCTTTTTTCCATGCAAGTACATATAGTAGAAATGCTACGAAAGCTGCCCCGATAAAAGCTGCTAAAGGCATCCAATTAATGCTTATCGTTAATGAATGATTCATGTCACTAAATAAAGCCAAAAATAGGACAATAGCTACTGAGGCACCACCTGTAATTCCAATAATATCAGGAGAAGCCAAAGGGTTTCGTACAACAGCTTGTATTATAGCTCCAGCAACTGCTAAACTCATCCCCACCAATATAGCTAAGAGAATTCGCGGCATTCGGAAAGACTGGACAATTAAAGTGTCAAAATCCGAACCTTGCCCAGATAAAATGCTTATGATCTGCCAAGGAGAAATGTAATCTTCTCCAATACCTGCACTTATGAAAAAAGCTACTAGCAGAATGATAAAGAATATAGATGTAAGGAATAATGCTCTACGATCCACTAAAAAGGAAACCTTGTCATCGGCTGTTCTAAGCGATAAATATTTCTTCATGAGGACTTTCCTCCATTTCGTGCTATGTATATAAAGAAAGGGGTGCCAATGATAGCAGTCATTATGCCAACAGGTACTTCTTGGGGCATAATGATAAATCGAGCACCAATATCGGCTAACAATAACAAGATTCCTCCTGTAATTCCGCAAAAAGGTAGTATCCAGCGGTAGTCATTACCGACCAGCCATTTTACTATATGGGGAACAACGATACCAATAAAGCCAATGGGACCAGCTACTGCAACCGACGAGCCCGAAAGCAGGATAACCGAGATGCCAATCAGCAATTTGACAGCACCTGTACGCTGGCCAAGTCCTCTTGCTACATCCTCTCCCATGCTATAAACGTTCATTTTATTAGAAATTAAAAATGCTAGCAAAGTTCCGATAATCATATAAGGTAGAACAGAAAATAAAATCTCCAAGCTTCTTCCTTGGACGGAACCAGCCATCCAAAATAAAACTTCTTCTAAGGCTGATTCATTCATGACTAAAAATCCATGAGCAAACGAAGAAAACATGGCTGCCATGGCTGCGCCGGCTAGTGTTAATTTTATTGGTGTCAGTCCTTCATTACCTAAAGATCCTAGAAAATAAACAATAAATCCAGCGGCGGCTGCACCTAAAAAGGCAAGCCAAGCAAATGCTTGTAATGAATTAATAGAAAAAAAGAAAAGTCCTATAATGACAAAAAAACTGGCTCCTGAATTAATGCCCAGTATATCCGGAGAAGCCAATGGATTTTTAGTCAGTGCCTGTAATAAAGCCCCTGTAATCGCTAAACTGCTGCCAACGATAGTTCCAATTAATGCTCTAGGAAGGCGAACTTCTTTAATAATAATATGCTCATTCGAACCATTGAACTGCTGAAAAGCTTGTACGGCTGTCTTAAAGCTCGTATCGGCGTAACCTAGTACAATACTAAAAATGAAAATAGTACATAATAATAGTAAACCAATAATAAGCCCAATGATTCTCCTTCTGTTATTCAATAGTAACATGTAGTTTTCCCTCTCTAATAGTTTCTATTTTTAGTTTAGGAGAAGTCATAGGGACTGTCAATGACTATGAGAATCATTTTCAATTAATGATTGACATATTTTTCATTATAAAATATTATCTAATTGTTATTGAAAATCATTATCAAATAAAAAAGGGGAGGAAAATATGCTTACATATTTTCAACAAAAACGATTTACTCCAATGCTGGTATCACTGTTGGTCATTATATTTGTTGTGCTGGCGGGATGCGGAAATAACGAAAAAGAAGTATCAGGAAATAAAGAAACCTCCAGCGATACAAACACATCGGATAATAAACCTTATACGATTGAACATGCAATGGGAAAAACGGAAATTAAAGGGACACCAAAGCGTGTTGTCGTATTGACGAATGAAGGAACAGAAGCACTTCTTGCTTTAGGGATTAAGCCAGTTGGGGCCGTCCAATCATGGCTGGGAAATCCATGGTACGATCACATCAAAAAAGATATGGATGGTGTGGAAGTAGTTGGAGTAGAACATGAAGTAAATGTAGAAAAAATCGCTTCATTAAAACCAGACCTAATTATCGGGACAAAAATACGCCAAGAAGCTATCTATGACAAACTACGCGCTATCGCTCCAACTGTTTTTTCCGAAACTTTAAGAGGTGATTGGAAGGATAACTTTGAATTATATGCAAAAGCACTGAACAAAGAAGAAGAAGGGAAAAAAGTGCTTAGTGCATTTGCAGACCATGTTGCAGAAGTAAAAGAAAAATTAGGGGATAAAGTGAATCAAGAAGTTTCTGTGGTTCGATTTATGGCTGGAACTTCCCGGATATATTATACGGACTCCTTTTCAGGTGTAATTTTGGATGAATTAGGATTCAAACGTGCCAAACAGCAAAAATCACTTTTCACTGCTGATAATCAGCTTGGTAATCTTGCTATTGAAGTAGGAAAAGAGGCTATTCCGAAAATGGATGCAGATATCCTTTTCTACTTTACCTATGCTCCACAAGATGACCAAAAAGCCTTAGATACAGCAAAAGAATGGACAAGCGACTCCCTGTGGAAGAACCTAGATGTGGTCAAAAAAGGAAATGCTTATGAAGTAAGCGATGCAGTATGGAATACAGCAGGCGGGGTTATCGCAGCTAATCAAATGCTAGATGAACTGGAAGAGATCATGCTAAATAAATAACTACCCTAAAGAAAGACGCGATAAGCCACCCCCAATAAAGCCCGGCAATTATACGGAGATACTAACGTGATTTCGTATAATTGATTGGGCTTTATTAGTTTTAAATAATCCCCCCTCAGCCTTGCTAAACAGATGAAAAATCAAAAAAAGCCTCTCTTCTTCCTTCTATTCGACTATTTACGAGAAAATCAATTTATCCTGACTCCTCAAATAGCTCTATTAGAATCTACCTTGATCTTATATTAAATTTCTCCATTTAGAATTTGCAGTAGGGATTGAAGCAACAGAAACTTTCCTTAAATAATAGGGACAGTTTGCAAATATATGTAAGTTAATTTCCACAAAAGAGAATATATGTTCCATCAAGTTGTTCAACATGATATAATCCAATTGCTAATATTAGAAAATTACTGATAACAAATTCAAAATAAAAGTGAATAAAAAGGATTGTAACAATAAATATATGGGGGAAATACATAGTGAATGAATTTTATAAAGCCTTATCCTTTGTAAAAGAAAATTTTTATGAACCAAATCATTTTATTATAAAATCTATCCAAGAAGAAGCTCAAAATTCTGATTATGGGGCCGGAATATTTCAGCTGAATTCAAAATCTGTTAGATTTAGAGTGGCAAAAACTACCCCCAATAAGGTAGGTCAGTTTGTTGCCTTCTGGGAAAAAGATGATGCTAATAAAAACCAAGCCTTTTCATGTGACAAAGCGACTGATTTATTGGTAATTAATACATTTGCTAGTGGAAATAGATTGGGACAATTTGTTTTTCCAAAGGAAGTACTCTTGAAACATAATATTCTTAAAACGGCTACTACCAAAGGAAAAATGGCCATGAGAGTTTACCCTCTATGGGATAAACCTACTAATAAACAAGCTATTAATACGCAAAAATGGCAATTAGAGTATTTCTTTGAAATTAATAATCCCAATAATCCTCATCCGGATGTCCTGCAATTATATTCCTAAAGGACAGAATTTTAAAATAAAAGGACAAAAATAATGTTATATGAGTAATTCCGCTTAATCTCTAGGGATTATCCATAACTAGACGGGAGCGCCTTTTTTATGTCACTAAAAGGGAGCACAAAATAGGAATCTAGGAAAAAAATTATGATGTGAGGATGAACTTAAGCTGGAACAAAAGAAAAGCCGCATTTTGAAAATACGGCTTTACTATTTCAATGAATAATTGTTTTTTTGCTATATTTATGCTGCCGATTGTTTTTCTGCTTTGTACTTAGGTAAACTTATGACTCCTGAAGAAGTTAAAACGCCTAATATGACTAACAATGCTCCCAAAATCTGAAATACCTTTATCGGTGTTCCAAAGGCAAATGAAATAGTCATTGTTACTACTGGAACAAGATTAAAAAATAAGGAAGTTTTACTCGCACCAATCTCCTTCATTCCCTGATTCCACCATAGATATCCCAAAACACTTGTAAATAAAGCCATGAAAGCAATTGCTCCCCAAGCTTCAATGGGAATATTCGGTATAGACACAGGATTAGAGGTGAATAGGGATACTACTATTAGACTGACGGCACCGATAACCATTGTGTAAGTGGTTGTAGATAGAGGAGTGCCATTCTTTATAAATTTACGTCCAAGCACACCATAAAGTGCCCAGCAAACACTACCTGCAAAGATAATTACATCTCCAATTGAAATAGAAAGGGTTGTTATGGTTTCTATAGAACCCTGTGTAATGACTAATAAAACACCGAGGAAAGCAAAGCATATGCCAAATACTTGTTTTTTTGTAATATGATCCTTTAAAATAATTCGAGCAAAAATAGTTGTTAATAAAGGATTTAGACCCATAATTAATGCCCCATTAACAGGTGAAGTATATTTTAAACCTATAAAAAACAAAGCATTAAATCCAAAGATACCTATAAGCCCAAGAACAATATATATAACTATATTTTGTTGTAATTGACTTTTCTTTATCCCTTCCGTAAAAATCAAAATAATGAGCATAACTGCAGCAGCCACTCCGAAACGCCAAGCCGCAGCAGATGATGGAGAAAAATAAACAACAGTATACTTTGCAAGATTAAAAGTAGCTCCTGTAAAAACGGAGAATCCAAGCAACATCAGGTATATATTTAAATGTTTCATTTATTTCCCTCATTCTGTTTCAAAATTGAATAATATGTATCCAGTTTTAGCTTTGTTATGGAAGTCACTTCTTCGAGTTCCTTCTTTTTAATTTCCATTTTTTCTAAGTGCTTGGTTAAAATCTCAATACGTTTATTTATAGACGGAGTAAGTTGTGTCGGCTCCGCATTCGAACTGATTTTTTCTAAAATACATCCGTCTTTGACAAATTCATTAATATCTTCTAGAGACATACCTGTATCCTTTAAACTTTTCAGAAATTTCATGAACTGAATATCAGTTTCCGTATAAAGACGTCTTCCACCGTTGTTTCGTTTTGGTGAGGGCAGTAACCCTATGTTTTCGTAATACCTTAATGTATATGCGCTAATACCAGACTCCTCAGCAGCTTTACTAATGGAATACAACAATATCATCCCTTTCTATTATTTAAAGTTAGTTTATAACTTAGAGTTTACTCTAAGTCAAGAAAATAAATGTATAATCAAAGAGGAAGAATAATTGAGAAATTTTTCTTATACTAGCAAATGCAAATTTATTGGCTAAGTTTGTAAGTGGGATAAAAAGGATAGCTTTAATGTTTGTGAGCATATACGAGATTGTTAGAAAAATGGGAGATTCTTTAAAGAGGTCCATTGTGTTGCTAAAATCTAAAATCGGCAGGATGATTTAAGTAGTTATATATGCAAAGTGCATATAACAAGAAATATTAGAGGTATTTGAAACAATATGTGTTATTATTCCGTATACTTCTTATTGTCTAGGACATTTCTTTTTTATATCACAAACTGTTATCAAGAATTTAGATAATAAAAAGCTTGATAACGATGAAAAACATGGATGGATTGGAGGAATTATCTTGCGTAAGGTAGAAATATTTTCATACGATGAAAAATGGAAGCAAATGTTTAAAGAAGAAGCAGCGAAGCTACAAACCATCTTTGGAAATGAAATTGTAGATATTCATCACATTGGCAGTACTTCTGTTCCAGGGTTAAAAGCAAAACCAATAATAGACATAATGCCTGTTGTTAGAGATATTAACACCGTTGATAATTATAATATTTATATGCAAGAAATCGGCTATGAGCCGAAAGGAGAAAACGGTATACCTAAACGGAGATATTTTCAAAAAGGCGGGGAAAATCGCACTCATCATGTTCATATTTATCAAACTGGAAGTTATGAGATAAAAAGGCACTTAGCTTTTCGCGATTATTTGATTTTACATACAGACTATATGAAGAAATATGCTTATCTAAAAGAAAAACTGGCTCAGCAATTCCCCTATGATATTGAGTCATACATAAAGGGTAAGAATTATCTTGTTAAGGAAATTGAACGAAAATCATTGAAATGGTATGAGGCAAGCCAAAAATGAAATAGCTAATAACTAAGCCAAGTTATTAACTAATAGTTAGCTTTTATTATTTAATAAAAAGGGCTGCATTGCTCAAATTTCCGTTCCTATAATTAATGGATCAACATAATAGAGCGCGATGCTTCAATAAAGAAGCATCGCTTATTCTTGGGCAACTAAAGGTACAGTTAAACTTACACAAGTTATTTACCTTAACCAGGTTTAATTTATATATCCAACCAATAATCGTCATTTTATATATTTTTACTCAATAAAACGATATATCATCATAATCAATATCATAGATAAGGCGTCCAACAGCTCCGATACACTTGTCTTCTAGCTGCTGCATAAACCCTATATAATGTGTTTCCCACTCATTCTCTGTTTCAACACCGTCAGCAACAATGTCTGAGAAATCTCGCATTCCCCCTCGTAATTTCTCATAAAATACAATTTTGGCTAAAATAGCTAATTCGATATCATCGAAAGTATCAAAAAGTGCATCATATTCGCCACCATAAAGACATCCCGAATTCAGTAAATCTAGATAATCATGTAATGATACAAAATGCTTCCGAATTAGTTGAACTTTTTTTTCTGTGTTGTCACTTTCCATAATACGATCTACTAAATCCCGCATTTGAATATCACTCATTCGATCATTCTCACTTAACATTAAGACCATTGTTTTTTCGGGCTCTTCGACTTCTCTGATGATCAACGTTTCGAAGCTACCGATTTCTGCTGCATTATTTACCCTTTGAATCAATTCATCTCGATACAAATTGATATAACGGGTAAGTGTTTGATCCGTTTGTAAGGTTTCCTGCAATTGATCGACCGCTTCATGAATCAACTTAGTTCTTTGTTTAGTATGACAACCTATTAACATTCTGCTCAACTGCCCAAATTGAACTTCCGAAATTTTAACATTAGTAGCTTTTCCTCCGGATAGTAGTGAAAAAACAGCATTGTTTACTAAAAGCTCAAATATGTTGAATAGCTCAATTCGATAATTAAAGCGACATATTTTCCCGAAATTTGTCAAAACATACATTAAATCTTGATGACTAAAAAAGTGACAGAATCTCGTCTCCATTCGCAGTCGTTCTAAATATTGTTTCATATAAAAAACACCTTGAAGTCGCATATCATCAATGGCTAAAGGATAGTCAATACTCGCCATTGTATTTTGGGCCTCAAAAATAATATTATAATGGTTCATAAATACAGGTATTGATTCATCAATGGTCATATTATAGGCTTCAACAGGCACATCTAATTTCATCTTTTTTACTTCTTGATACAGCTGTTTGGCGTCCTCAAAGTAATGGCGAAGTAATTCAACACCTTTAGCATGTATATTCTTTATATTCTCAAAATTTATATGCGCAATAGCTTCTTCAGGATCCTTAAAATGAAGTGCATAGGCATCCATAGCATACATTAGGGATGCCATGATACCTTCCGCTGTTTCCGCTGTCACTGACGTACTTTTTCCTTGGGTATACCGCCGTATCAATTGCTGTAGAACTTGCATAATCTCTACTTGTATCTGGTAAGACTTCTGACTGGTAATAATCCCCACTCTCTGACCTTCCTGCAAAAGAGACAGGATATATTGACTTCGTTTTAACCGCGATCGATCGATAATAATATTAGAAATCGAGCGAGAGCGATCTTGTGTTTTATCTATTTCCACGCATTAATCATCACCTTCAAATAAAGAATCACGACACATCATATCCCTTCTGAAATTCTCTGCAAGTTCTTCCATTTTACTTTTTAATAGTTCTAAAGATCCTGCACAGGGTCCGTTATAAAAATCATTCATCCGTTGAATAAGTTTTACGTCCCCAATCTTATCTTCCGTTTCATTTCTAAGATAATAAAAAATCTCCTGAAGTTCATTTATCGTTTCAACATAATGCTCCCGCTCCATATAGGGTGAAGTAGAAAACACCTCAATTAATTCCTTTAACACTCCAATGTCCAGCTCAACTCTCGCATGATCACGCAGCACTTTATTTCTGAACACCACCAACGTTTTTACATCATTTGGCGTTAGAACCAAACCTCGCTCTTTCGTTTTTTCATTTAAACTAAGTAGCTCCATCACTGTCTTGGACATATGTGATAATTGGATGGAATTCAAAATTTCGGTTAAATTCATAAGCTCTCTCCCTTCCTCTAGCCCCCTAAAAAGTTTTGACTTTTCTCCTAAATAAAGTCACTCCATGTAAAATCAACACTTAAGATACCGATAGGGTGCGAATTGGTCGTATAGTTTCTTCTAGAAGCTAATTTTGGATTACGAAAACAAATGAGATTATTATAATAACCAAACGCTCGACAAATTGATGGACGTACTGAATGAATACCACACCGATCGTTTGTTTCGTCATAGAAAATACAGGTCCCAAAATAACGCCGTTGGTGTTTTAAATCTAGACGTGTTTTTTTAGGCATAGATTTTATCTTCTTTTTTATTTTCTTCAACTCATCTTTTGTAATAGGAACAGGACCGCAACACATTCCTTTGCAGCCATTACAAGGTAGACTTTCCACTAATCTAATCATCTCCTAAAAAAGGTAAGGTGTTTAGATCCATTCAATGATATGGATTTTTTAGTTAATAACAAAATTGGAGTATATAACGGCATTCATATGCTGTTCTATTATTCAATAGCAATAATAAAGTTGTTTCTTTAGTCACTAAATATAAAAAACTGTATATATGCTTTGCGAAGAATTAGATAAAAATTTCAATAGGGATTTAAAAAACAATTACCAGGATAAGCACTAACAAGAGATTATTCGGTCATTTTTCAGTCACATCCATTTAAAGTTGTGTTATGTTTCTTTATCGTATGAATGTAATGAAGTTTCAAGGGCTAGGAATTTTTTCAATCGTCAAATGACATCTAACTAATTTTTCAGGTGATAAATGTTCATAAATGAGTAAACAGGATTTTTCTAACATTCTCTCCATTTGATCATAAGAAAAACATAACTTCATTGGTTCGTCACTTACTGAAGCCATTTTTACCATATTTTCAACTCTATTAAGGATTCCTTTTTCTTCAAATTGACTATATAGGATTTCCAAAAGCTAATATTAACAAGATTAAACTTGACTCACCTTTATGATACTTCATATTAGAACAAAAAAAGGATTCCCCTGGCCAGGAGAATCCTATTATATAATCATATTCAATAAAAGTAAATTATAGCATAAATAAATTTTTTTGTCAATATTTTTGATATCCAAGAACTATATTCTATCGTAACAAAAAATAAAAAAACGCCTCTACCTTGAGACGTTTTAACTATTTATATTTTTCTCCAGATTAACGAGCAGTCTATTTAACTTGACTCAACTTCTATTACTTAATACTTAACTGTAATGCTTTTAGATTTTCGCGCATTGCATCTAGATAGCCTAAGTCCTTTTCTTGCAGTTCCTTAGATAAAATCTCTAAATCATATAGAATAGCTGTCTTTGTCCCTGTTTCATTAGCAACTGTTTTTGCAATTGCGGAGTTTGCTCCATGTTGGTAATAAATAGCTGGAACATTATGCTCCTTAACAAGCGTTCCGATCTCTGCCATACGTGATGGACTTGGTTCTACTTCTGTAGATAAGCCGCCAATGGCAATTTGTTCTAAATTATAGCGCTTTGCAAGGTATCCGAATGCCTGGTGCTGGACGACAAAAGCACGGTTCTTGGCATCTTTTAAAGTAGTTTCATATTCTTTATCCAATGCTTGAAGTTCTTTAATGAAAGCTGCTGTATTTTTATCATAGATGTCTTTTCCATCTGGATCAGCCTTAATCAATGCATCACGAATAATCTTCACTTGCTCTTGCGCTAACACTGGATCTAACCAAATATGTGGATCGTGATTGTTATGATCATTAATAAAAACAGTCACAGGCTCGGATTCGGCAAATGTATGATGCTCCTCGTCAAATAGTGCGGCTTTCACTTCAAAGCTTTTCCCAGTCGTTTTGTATTCAAAATGGTCACTTCCTTGGCCAGATACAACTTCCCAATCTTCCTCTTCGCTGCTTCGTGTATACCAATGCCAATGATCGTAATCTGTCTTTTCTTTAAGCTCGGCAACAAGTGATACAACATCCCCTGTATGATAATGATCCGCTAATCCAACGATTTCAATCTTTTGAGCATTTGCATCACCTTCATGATCGTGATCTTTATCAGCTTCATGACCATGGTCATGGCCTTCTTCTCCATCAGCATGATCATGACTAGCTTCCTCCCCATGATCGTGGCCATGATTATTAACAACTATTTCTACCGGAGCTGACACGGCAAATTCATTATGATTATCATCATATAATACTGCTCGAACCTCGAAACTTTCGTCTGCTGCTTCATATTTAAACTTAGGCCCGCCTTGATTCGGAACAGTTACCCATTCCTTGTCCGCACTTTCTCTTGTATACCAATGCCAGTGATCATAATCTACTTTTTCATCTAACTTTGCCGTTAATTCAATCATGTCACCAGTGTGATAGTGGTCCGCTTTCCCTTGAATCGTTATTTTTTCATCACTTTCATGTTTTGCTTCTTCATCGGTATCTCCATGGCCGTGTTCATGACTATGACCTGATTCATTCGTCCCCTCTACATCTATTCCATCCGCAGTGCGTGCTATTACAAGATTATCGTTATCTATCGATTTTAATAAGCTGTTTACCCAGTACTCCATTTCTTCGCTACTATAGACGAAAACATCTGCTTTATTAACCTTTGCTACATCTTTCGCACTTGGTTCATAGTGATGGGCATCTTGCCCATCTGAGACCATTAACGACACATTTGCCCGATCTCCTGCCACTTGCTGAGTAAATTCATACATTGGGTAAAAGGAGGTCATAACTGAAATTTTATCATCCGAACTACTTTCTCCCTTTTGGCACCCTAAAAGAACTACACTCATTAGTACACTTAGAAAAATAGCTAGTAACCAATTCTTTTTCATCTTATTCTTCCTTTCATTTTCCTAAACAAAGCGTAATGATTACGATTTAAAAACTAGTATTTTCTCATTCTATTTAAATCAAAAAAACGTCGTTATTTTTAAATAATATTAATGTGCTAACATGTCCCGGACTAAACCATCAGCATCTAATTCAGATGGATAATACGTTGGCCAATTCGTGACTTCTTCTAACAGTTTCTCTCGGTCGTCTCCCCAATATAGGTGGTAATGGGCAGAATCAACTGGAAAAATATTATGGTCGCTAAATTGGATATATTGAGGCATTTCCTTGGATCCATCTACTAATTTGAAAATAAAGCGTACACCTCTATTTCCTTTTTCATAGGTGAGGATTTCATATCCATCTGATTTATACTCTCCTGAATATTCTTTATCTTTCTCGAAAAAGGTCACCACATTATCCTTAATGGTAATGCGATTTACATCTGTTTTATAGCCTACTGTATAGTACTCCTTATACTCTTCTTTTGTCATATCGCCATTTTCCGCTTTATGTGCAAACACTTCATCTAAATCTCCAGAAAGAAGATACGGATAAACAGACTGCCAATCGCCTTCCCAATCAGATAGTTCTCGATCCTTTACTTGATTATCATCAAAATACCCTTGATATATTTTTTTACTTGCCTCATCATGTCCATGATGATCATCAATGACGATTTGAACTGGCACCGATTGAGCAACTGCCTTATCATCACTATTGAATAAGCCTGCTTTAATTTCTAATCCATTAACTGTTGCTTCCCCTGTAAATGTTGCTGTCTCTTGGCCAGAAACAACTTTCCATTCATCATTGGCACTTTCTCGACTATACCAATGCCAATGATCAGCATCTGTTTCTTTATCTAATACAGCTGTTAGCTCAATCTTATCTCCAGTATGATAGTGATCAGCAATTCCTTCCACTTTTATACTTTCCGGAGCTTCATGCACAAGCTGCGCTGCATCTTTTTCCTCTTTATTCGCTTTCTCTTCTTTGGTTCCTTGACACGCGGCTAAGAACACACTTAATAATAATAAGCATGAAATGCTAAATAGCAGTTTTTTCATTCTTCCCCTCTTCTCTATGTATTTTAATAAATCGTAACCATTACGTTTTATAACCTACCATTTACACCACTTTTGTGTCAAGGGTTTTTTTAGGGACAAGGGGACAGACCCCTTGTCCCTACGCTCAATGTTTAAGCGTATCCATTCTTTTATCTGTTAAAAACAAACTTGGAATAAAGATTAATGCAAGGACAATAGCTGATACTAAAAATCCAGCATGGTAACCACTAATAATTGTTGGCTGCACTCCTAGTGCTACAGTGGCGACAACGGTTGCGATAATAGCTGTCCCAAAGCTTGAGCCAAGATTTTCAATAATATTAATACCGACACTCGCTTCTGGAAGTTGATTACTGTTGAGATCTGTATAAGCATCACTCGTCAATGGAAGCATGATTCCCCCAAAGCTGGTGCCACGAATGAATAATATGGCTGAAATCCAAATCATGCTTGTTTGGTCTGTAATAAAGATAAGTGGAATAGAACTGATAACTGAAAGAGCAAGACTGACAATAACTACGTATTTCGCACCAATCTTATCAATCATTATTCCGATTATTGGTCTTGTAACAAGCATTCCAACTCCTTGCGGAATTAATGCAAGTGCTGCTTCGAATGCCGAAAACTGCCGGATGTTTTGAAAATACAATGGAAGTATTAACATAGGTCCCATGATGGCAATGTTGGCTAAAAATAAACCAACACTGGAAACTAAGAAATTTTTGCGTGAAAACAGATTTAATGGAAGCACGCATTGATTTTTCTGGATTCGATTATATACAACATAAATAATTGCTAAAACAATACCGATTCCCATCCACACAATTGTTTCGCTATTGTTGAATGATGCATGGTTCGCAGCTTGCGTAATACCGTAGATTAGTGCTGCACTCATTAAAGACAAATCAATTATCCCAAAAATATCGAGTTTACTATCTTTGTTGAATGGATTATAGTCTGGAACATATTTCATCATAAGCGGTACCGCAATCAAGACAATGAACACATTGATGAAGAATATCCAATGCCATGATTTACCATGAACAATGAAACCTCCGATGACGGGTCCTAAAATGGGACCTAAAATCATCGGCGTACTTACTATTGCCATCACTCTCCCCAAGTTTTCTGGACCTGCCGTTTTAACCAAAAGTGTTGACATAAGCGTGGTAATAATACCAGCGCTAAATCCTTGAAGCAAACGGAAGAAAATAAAAACTGAAATACTCCAACTAATTCCAGCAAGAACAGAAATGACACCAAAGGCGATAACTGCACCAATGAGAATTTTCTTTCCGTTATATTTGTTCATCAACCATCCAGATACTGGAACTGCCATTGCAAGGGCTAAAACATAACCTGTAATGGACCATTGAACAATATTTAATGTAGTATGGAAATCTTTAAGTAGTGTATCGACGGCGATATTCACCATGGTGGAATCAAGCATTGGAGCAATTCCTCCTATGGCAAGAGCCCAGGCAGCCGCCAGCATTTCTTTTGGTAATCCTGATTGCCTAACTTTATCTTTTGACATATTATTATCCTTTCAAATATTTTAGTTTCCTTGTCAACAAAATATAACATCACTTTTGTTTCCTTGTCAACAATATGCAAAAAAAAACAGCCCTTTTTATATAATTGGGCTGTCTGTTCACTTATTATTGCAATTTTTGACTAATTAGTTGTTTTCTTTTGTTTCTTTATTCCGCATCGAATGTCTGCAATACATTTCGACAAGTTAGACATTAACAGGGCTAAATAATAATTTCTCTTTATTACTCTTCATTGGTGCTATTTTTAATAATCAACTGTTCAATTCCAGATATAATAATGTAAAGTCCATTCTCAAACATACGGTCAGAGCCTATTTCTTCGAACAAATCATTATTATATAGCCTCTTTAATACTTTTACACCATCATCAGGAAATTGCTCAAAGGGTCGTTTAAACAATGTTTGAACATCATTTGGACCGAATTCTTCCAATATTAATAGTTGTGTTTTCTTTTGTTCATACTTGTCTAATTCAAAAAAGATGACGTAATTTAATAGACACATAATAGAAGAAAATTTATCTTTGTCTTCCATTGGCAAGTCATCGACCACTTGAAGTAATTCATTAATTAATATCATGTAATCAGGCTCAGTTGGAATGGTTCTCATTATTAATTGAGCTGAGCAAGGATACTTACTCAATGTATCTTTGATCCCGACAGCAAACTGAGTCAATTTTCCCTTCCAATCTCCGTCCAATTTTGTGGAAAGTATAGACTCCTTCGCAATTTCATTGGCAAGTGATTGAAAAATACTCTGTTTGTTTTTAAAATACCAGTAAATAGATGGGGCTTGAATATTTAATTCAACCGCTAACTTTCTCATACTAAATTCCTCGATACCTACTTTATCCAACAATCTCCAAGAAGCAGCGATAATATTTTCTTTTGTGATTTTTGTTTTTTTCCCTTTCATTAATAGCAACTCCATTTCTAATAAATCAATCATACAAAAATATAATGTAATTGTCTAACACTGTTAAATAAATGTTTACACCATATAAAATCAATGTTATATTATCTAACGGTGTTAGATTTAATTCTGGTTTAGTCTCTTCAAATTGATCCTTTCCTTTGTTGCCCGTTAATTCCTATTATTTATATAAGGACTGGCTACAAATTGAAGCAAGTATCGTACCTACAGATTCCACCTTAAATGATATGGCTATAACCATACGTAAATCACACCGTTCTTACATCTATTAATAATCAAAAGGAGATATTAAATATGCATATTGTCACGATTGTTATGCAATCATTTTTAATATTTATGTTTTTAATGGCAAGTTCTAGAAAATTGACAGGCGATAAGACAGCTATCGAAGAATTTAAAACATTGAGAATGCCACAATGGTTCCGTGTGTTCACAGGTGGCTATGAATTAGTAACGGCAGCAGCTTTAATTATCGGTTATTGGAATGCAAGCTGGATCGCAGCAGGTTCACTTCTGACTGTCATTTTTGCTATAGTCGGCACTTTTGCAATGATACGTGTTAAAGAACCATTTAAAAACATGACAATGATTATAGTGATAGCTATTTTTGCCCTTATCTTATTTTTAAGCAATGCCTCGAATCTTGCAAATTTCCCTGAATTTAACTAATAAAGAGTTCATTCTCACAAGAAACCAGAGGTAAATAGTGGTGGTCTATTAGACTACTGCTATTTTTGTATCGGAATTATTTAGCGATGAAAAAAGGCAGACCTTTCTCACTAGAGTCGGTCTGCCTTTGATATCATTCTTTTTATCTGAACTAATTAATTGTTAGATTTTGTTTCTTTATTTCCGTATTCAAATGCTTACTGTATTTTTCCACAAGGCTAAGCATATTGTCAAATTGTTCCTCCGTTATTTGTTCAAAAATAACTTTATCTCGTTCATAAAACTCATTATGCAGCTCTTCATGTATTTTAAATATCTTTTCCCCTTGTTCTGTGAGCTTAAAGTAGATTTCCTTTTTATTCTCCGGTTTCTGATAACTTTCGATAAGACCTTTTTTAATAAGTTTTTTCGTTAATTTACTGATAGCACCTCTAGTCATATAAAGGGACTCCGCAAGATTTGTCACATTGGGATTTGTAGATTTTTCAATGGATTCAATACAATGCACTTCAGAAGGTGAGTGTCCCTCAAGACTTTTCATCATTTTACTTTTATTAAGCCAAACCATTTTATTAAATAAGTCCCTGACATTCATTATGAGTTCTTCTTCCTTGGTCACGGTTTGCCCTCCCACTTGTTGGTACATCAATGATATTATACTGTTATTTTGTTTCTCTTTCAACAATACCATCAAGGGACAAGGGAGACAGGCCCCTTGTCCCTACTTCCCTACCTAAATTGTCTCAAAATGGAAAAACAATATGATATAATAATGGTACAACTACATAGGTGCGGGTGGTATGCACTCTTTTCCTATCTAAGAAGGAAAGGAGGTGACATACAAATGGATTTCGTTTTGGACTTACTCAAAGATGTAGCAAAAATCTTTTTTACTACTCTTGCTGCGGGCTATGCAAATCGCTTTGCAAGCAAAAAGAAGAACAAACGAAAACCCACCCCGCGCCGTCGGAAGCATAAGGGTGGGTCTTCTAAATAACAATTTAGCATACCACTCGAAAGTAGTTGTCCAAGGAGTTCTAGCTCCTTGGTTTTTTTAGTTTGATTCTTATATATTATAATATACCCTTACTACCAAAATTTCAATCCTGAAGGGACAAAGGGGCCTGTCCCCTTGTCCCTACTTAATCCGATCTGTTCCCTTCAATTCCTCAACAGTTGCTGCACCAATTCCGAACATTGTCATCTGTAATTCTAGTTCTCGTGTCTCAAACAGTTCGATTAGATCTTCTGGTGATTCAGTAGCTTCTTTTAAAATGGAACGAGCAAAACCAACCATGTCTGATCCTAGTGCGATTGCTTTAGCGGCATCCATTCCATTTTTGATTCCCCCGCTGGCGATAATTGGTTGATTAATTGCTTCCTTAACGGAAACAATACATTCAGCCGTTGGGATTCCCCAGCTGCTGAAGGCTTCGGCTGCTATTTTCTTGATTTTCTCTTTGGAGCGTAGTTTTTCTACTTGGCTCCATGATGTACCGCCTGCACCTGCGACATCAATAAAGGAGATGCCAACATCAGTCAGTTTTTTCGCAGTGGTGCCATCGATTCCAAAGCCTACTTCTTTTGCGCCAACAGGAATCTCTAGCTGTGTACAAACTTGCTCGATTTTTCCAAGCAGATCTTTAAAATTGCGATCGCCTTCATGCTGCACAATTTCTTGGATACTATTCAAATGGAGCACAAGCATATCCGCATCTGTCATCTCGATAATTTGTTTGCACTGGTCGATTCCAAAGCCATAATTAAACTGAACGGCTCCTAAATTAGCGATGATTGGAATCGATGGTGCATATTTTCGAATTTGAAAGGATTCCCGATATTTTTCATTTTCAATGAGTGCTCTTGTGGATCCTAATGCAAAGGCCCACCCACGTTCTTCTGCCGCAATTGCGAGGTTTCGGTTAATCGTCTCCGCCATCGCAGCCCCGCCAGTCATTGAACTGACTAAAAAAGGAGTCTTCAGCTTTTTACCTAGAAACTCTGTGTTTAATGTAATGTCATCAAAGTTAATTTCCGGCAAGGCATTATGTAAAAAACGATACGTTTCAAGGCCAGTCGTAATATTATCTCCTGTGACTTTTTCATTTAAAACCAACTCAATATGCTGGGCTTTTCTTTTGTCAATTGAATCAGTCATTCTCTAAACTCCAGTCTCATTATATTTGGCTGCAGGGAGGATATCTAAAGGTACGACACCAGCCTCCTGCCATTCTTTATGTAATCGTTCCAGCTTGTTCATGCTTGTAAAAGCAATTCCACAATCGCCGCCGCCAGCACCAGATGATTTTCCAGCTCCAAAACGATCAGCAATCTGAATTAGCTTTTCTAATTCCGTCGTTTCAATTGCCCCGCCAGTTTCTCGACTTAGCTCTAATAAAGCAGAACGGTTAGCGGATAAACTCGCCATCACCATCGTTATATCGTTTTGTTTAAAGCCTTCCACCATCGCGGAAACAGCATCGCGACTTTTCTGAAGGAATCCTTGATAGATATGGGAATCTTGCTGCTTTAATGGTTCAATCTTTTTTATTAAAGAAGCCGTTTTTGCAGCACTGCCTGTCCAGCCGACAGCAAGCACTAATTCTTCAGGCGCTTCTAGCTGTTCTATCTGGAGATAGGGCCAATTCTCTTCCACCAATTCAGAAATAGAACCTTTCTCTGCAAGCTTTCCTTTTAACCACCTTGCTTTAAATGCTGCATAGTGGAGCCAGCCGCCATATGTCGATGCTGCTACATCTGCACAGGAGCCACTGCCTTGTGTCTGATAATGAGCGATTGCAGCGAGCTTATAAATATGTTTTTTCGTAACAGTTAGTTGATCTTGATACAACATTAAAATGGAGGATACGACCGCAACAACTACTGCTGCACTAGATCCTAGGCCATATTTCCGACCAGTGGAAACATCATCTAATTCGCTAGTAATACTAAGTGAAAAAGGCTTCGTATGAACAGACTTTTCTCGTAAATACTGATGAACTACAGCTAATGTGTTTTCGATAAATTCCAATCTTGCATCAGTATCTTCCAAAACGACTTGTCCATGCTCGAATCGGCAAGCAACATTGGGAAGTCCTATTTGCGGCAAGGACAGCATCTGTTTTTCACTAAATGTCACTTTCGCTGTAATAAACCGGTCAACTGCTACAACGATTGCTGGATAGCCTGGTTCTAGCACTGCATATTCCCCAGCAATAAACAGTTTACCCGGAACTTTTATTTCATGCATCTGGACTCACTCCTTTTAAAAGTCCTCATTTATGCCACGCTTAACTGGAAGTAAGCTCCAAGAACAGGTGTGGATAAATTGTCCGTAAAGACTCGATAAATGCCACTTTCCTCCGTGAGGGATAAGTTTTCTTTAACGATCCCTCTTCCTATTTATTTTACCATTATCCCACCCATTCAGATAAATATTGAATTCCAGGGCCTGGATGACATACAACTACATCACGAACAGAAGCTACTGCTGCCAGCTTTTCTTTGATTATATGTTCTTGCTCTGGTTTGCAGAGGACTTTTACATTCGGTCCGGCATCAATGGTGAAATAAGCCTCTAGCCCTTGTTGACGCAATTCCATCACCTGTTGCATAACATCAAGCGTTGCACTTTGCCAATATAAAAACGGCGGCTTTGCCCCTAACGTTGTAGCATGCATTTTCATCGCATTTGCCTCGGCAATTTCACCTAGCTTTGTAAAATCACGTGCATTTATCGCTTCTTTCATCTGCTGTAAATCCTCATCTACTGTCGCTAACCAGCCCGCATAGAAAGGAGAAGTTTCCACTGTCCGCTGCATGCCGTCTCGGCTCGATACCGATTTAGGACCAGCTTCCACTACAACAGAAAGGACGCTCAGATCCCATGCTTTTTCGTCTAAAATTTGCGTTGCAAACGAATCCGTTCCGTCTGTCTTCTCGCCTTTTTGCCATTCTACAAATCCTCCAAAAATAGAGCGGGAAGCAGAGCCAGATCCTTGACGGGCTAAAGCGGAAAGTTCTGTCCCTGTTAAACCTAGCTGTAATGCTTTACTTGCTGCCGCAGCTAATGCTGCATATCCCGAAGCAGAGGAAGCAAAACCAGCAGCTGTCGGCACATGGTTCACCGATGTCACCTTTGCAAAAGCTTTTGTGCCAGCAATGTTCCGGACATGATCAAGAAAGGCTGTTATTTTCCCAATTTCTCGATCAGAGACTTGGCTTCCATCTAATATCAAGCTGTCCTTCTCAAACCGGTCAGAAAACTGCACCTTGGTTTCTGTGTAAAAATGATCTAATGTTATCGACAAACTACTATTTGTCGGTAAAAACAATTGGGTATTCCGTTTTCCCCAATATTTGATTAACGCAATATTCGTATGAGCTCGAGCGATCGCTTCCATTAATCACACTCCTCCATTGTTACTAGCATTCAGCTATTGTGTATTGCCATGTTTGGGCAGCACCAGCTTCCAGCAAAGCATCGGCAACTTTTTTTCCAAGCTGCTCATTTTCCACTAATGCTAAAATACAGCCACCGCGGCCACCGCCTGTTAATTTTGCACCAACTGCTCCAGCAGATCGAGCAGTGTCTACTAAATCATCTAATCCAGAATCACTGACACCTAACAAACCTAAATGCTGGTGTGCTTGATTTAATTTGTCGCCAACCAGTTGAAAATCACCTGCAGCAAGTGCTACTCGCGTCTCTTGTGTTAATATGCCAAGTAGTGTGATAGATTCCTCTATTTGCTCAGGCTTAATTTCATACTTATCTCGGATTGATTTAACCGCTGCAAAAGTATCGCCAACCCTGCCACTATCTGCTATAACCAGATGAAATGGCGCGCCAATTTGCACATGTTCAACCTCTTGCTGCTTTTGAAACCAAATCGGAGTGGCGCTAGCAGCTGTCATCATATCGATCCCACTTGGTGTTCCATGCGCAAATTTTTCCGCCCGCTCCACCAAGATCATTAATTGACTGTTGCTTAGCTTTTGATTGAAAAAGGCAAAAAGACCGCGAACAAGCGCGATCGCAATTGCCGCACTTGAACCTAGTCCTCGTCCAATCGGAATCGTGGAGGAAATCTTAATTTCTAAACCGGAAGACTGCTGCTCCAAAACCTTTAATGTCTGGATAATACAATCACCAATTCCCTCCATCTTTTCAGGAATTTGCTCTATTGGTCCTTGATAAAAAGGACTTTCGATTTGTATCGAACTTCCTCCGATATTCTTAACGGTTACTTTTACTTCTATTTGTTTAAACGGAAAAGCAATGGCCGGCTGTCCATAAACAACCGAGTGCTCCCCAATTAAAATTAACTTACTATGTGCTCGGCCTACCGCAATTTTTTGTGGAGTTTCAAGCATCGATATCCCCACTTTCATATAAATATATATCTGTTAGGATTTTTAAAACCAACTAATGATCCACGGTGCTGAATAAAGGATCATAAACTGAACGCCATAATTGACGCCCCAGCGGTGCAGCATACCAGCAAATAAACCGATAACAAGTACACCGATGATATTTATCCAACCAGCGTCCATAAAAGCTAATAATAACACAAGTCCAAAAAATAGTCCTAGAATTGCTTCATGGGGAACCCAGCGAAACACAAAGGCACAAATTTGATTAGCATACTTTACAGCGACAAAATAAGTAATTACAAGAGCTATCGTTGCCCCGATTAATGTTGCCCACACAAAATCTGCATTTGATAAGAGATGATGCAAATTATGCTCTGGCGTGAACACTGGCGGTGCGTTAAAGAGAGCATTTGCTGGGCCAATTGCCATTGGAGACAACGGGATACCGAGAGCAATCAAAGGAATTAATGTTCCAGAAATATACGTAGCATTTGTCAATCCTTCCATTGAAGCGATTGCTACTGACGCTTTTTTCACAGGATCCTTGATGCGACTTGAAAATACTTCTCCAAGGAAAATAGTCATACCGACAGGACTCATAATAAAGGTAATAGAGCCAATAAAGCTGGCAAGCATACTTGTTCCCGTTTCCTGTTTGGTCAATATTTTAAAAGGATTTGGAAAACCTTTAGAGGTATTCGTTTCCGCAAAACGAATCGTTTTCTTTGGATATCTTGGCATACTAGCTCGTTTTTCTTTATGTAATAGTTCAAACAATGTCAAAATGACCGGGCCAATGGTAATTCCTAAGAAAAAGGATATGAAGACATTCGTTCCTTCAGGCACAACCCCAATTCCCCAATAAAGATGGCGTAACCCTTCTATTAAGAGAGCAAACGGCAGGATCACTAGAAGTGATAACAGCTTATTTTTCGTCATTAATGCCAGTAAAACGGCACCAATGAAAAAGAGAGGGTTTGCATATTCTTTAATGACATCAGAGAATGGAATTAAGACTTGCGCCATCAATAAGCTCACAGGAACCGATACAAGCGTCCCGATTACAGATCCAGATGCCATTTTGCGGATACTGATATCTGGCATGCCATGTTTTTTTAACACGAGGGCATGCTCTACCATCGGGGTCGCCATCACTCCCCCTGGAATTCCAGCAAGTGCGACTGGAATAGAATCGGTGACTTTATTTGCTACAATTGCAGACATAAAAAAGGTTAAAACCACAATAGGCTCTACCCCTGCAAGTACAATCGCCAGCGTTACCGGTGCTAAAACAGCCGTTTCGTCTGTCCCCGGTGCTACACCAATTATGGTATACAATACAGCTGCTAAAACGGCAGCAGCAATCATCTCAATAATTAATACGATATCCATTATTTTTCTCCCGTTCTTTCAAAGTTTCTTTTTGGCTTAATGATAAAACTACAAATAATAAAACCGATAATGGCACCACCAAGTCCAAAAAACAAAGGCTTTGGTGCCTCATTTGGTGCAATAAAATAGGCACCCATAGTCGTTATACTACAAATTATTAGTGCGATCACTAAATCTTTTATATTGATGAGATCCTCCCAGACCTCAATATTATCGTTTTCCTCTTGATTATGTTTATTTTCCATACAATCAAACTCCTTGTATTTAATGAGCGTTAATGAGCATACTGTTAGGTTCCGCTTCCCCACGAAGATTATACACTAAATTCCAACCGTTGAAAATGATTCTCAATTGAATTCCGGAAATTAAATATGTATTCATGGTTGTTATACCACAAATAGTAAATGAGATAACCATTATTTGTTCAGATACTCCAATTGTTCGATATTTAAATGAAACTACATTTTCAAAAGCAAAAAAACGATGAATCACATTAATATTTAATGTAGGTTCATCGCTCTTAAGATTATTTACTTTTTTGATAATTAATCGCAAGCAACCATTATTCCTTCCCTCAAGGTAGTTACCCTAACTGGCGTTTAAATGCTTTATTAGCGAAGAAATAAGCGATAGCCATGATACCGACACACCAGCCAAGAGCTATCCAGATATCATTTCTAACGGTGCCTTCATACAAAAGAGCACGAATGGCATTTACAATGGAGGTCACAGGCTGATTCTCTGCGAACACACGGATAAGCTTAGGCATGGTTTCGGTAGGAACAAAGGCTGAACTGATAAACGGCAGAAAAATCAGCGGGTATGAATAAGCTGTAGCTCCTTCCATAGTTCCTGCTCTTAAGCCAGGAATGACGGCTAGCCATGTTAGTGCAAGTGTAAATAGTCCTAGTATCCCAGCTATCGCAAACCAATCTATAATAGCCGCATTGGAACGAAAGCCCATCAAAAGCGCAGCAAGGATAACGACCACCACAGTAAGCATATTGGAAATAATTGAAGTCAACACATGCGCCCATAATATCGACGAACGTTTAATAGGCATTGTAACAAAGCGTGCCATCAGCCCGCTTTTCACATCCGTAAACAGCCGCAGCGAAGTGTAAGCAACACCGGATGCGATTGCCATCAGCAGAATGCCTGGCAGTAAATAATTGACGTAGTTATCCGTACCAGTTTCTATCGCACCACCAAATACATAGACAAACAGCAGCATCATCATAATCGGCGTAATCGCCACTGTAATTATCGTGTCTGGGCTGCGCATAATATTGCGCATTAAACGTCCTAGTAGAACCCATGTTTTACTTTTCATTTACATTCTCTCCTTTTTGCCAATTATTGCGAGGAAAATTTCCTCCAATGTCGGCTGCTTCTCGATATACTCCACTTTTCTTGGTGGAAACATCTCTTGAAGTTCAGTCAGAGTACCAGTAGTGATAATTTTTCCGCCGTGTAAGATGGCAATACGGTCTGCCAGCTGTTCCGCTTCCTCCAAATACTGAGTCGTTAGCAAGATGGTTGTGCCACCGCCCGCAAGCTCCTTGACTGTATCCCAAACTTCCATCCGCGCCTCAGGATCAAGTCCTGTCGTTGGTTCATCAAGAAAAATGACAGACGGCTTTCCGATTAAACTCATGGCAATGTCAAGTCTACGCTTCATCCCTCCCGAAAATTGATCTGCTCTCTGGTTGGCTGTGTCAATCAGGCTGAATCTAGCAAGCAAATGGTCAGCAGCCTGGACTGGATTAGAAACTCCCCGCAGCTTTGCAACCATGATTAGATTTTCACGACCAGTAAGCATGCCATCTAATGCTGCAAACTGCCCTGTCAGACTGATGCTTTGACGGACATTATCTGGTTGACGATGGATGTCAAAACCATCTATACTTCCTTTTCCATCATCAGGTTTCATCAACGTGGAGAGAATGTTAACTATCGTCGTTTTGCCCGCTCCATTTGAACCTAGCAATGCAAAAATTTCGCCACGCCTCACCTCAAAATCTATCCCCTTTAATACTTCTTTGGCTTTAAAGGATTTCTTTAATCCCTTTACAGAAATTGCTGTTTCACTCATGCTTTTCCCTCCTTATAGAAGTGCTTACCTAAAACTATATTGGCAGCATTCAGCTATTTAGCCTGACTGATATTCTGTAACACTTACTACCGATATAAAAAAATAACTGAATAGTTAACAATTCACCTTGGCAACAACCATCCAGTCCATAATAGCCTTTTTGTTTACTTTTGCTAAAATCGTTTCATGTTGATTTATTCATGATACTGCGGATGAAGCCAATCCAACCAAAATTTAGGATTTACATCATTAGCTTAAACCTCAATAGACAATTGCGGTTATCCGCGACCAATAGTATCATTTAATTTTTTCCGATACTTATCATTCCAAGTTTCCTCATCCTTCACTAGCTCGTCACAAAAAGCTGCTACATCCGCACCTGTAAGGTCAGTAACTTTCTTTCCTTCAGCTGCTCCTGCCTCGAAGAGATCAAGAATACCGTTAAAAATGCGGCTGCTGCCCTCCCAATCAGTGGGACCACCACCAGCATTCCATATATATTTTTGAATTGCTTTATAAGCGCTGCTATATTCACCTGGAAGTGCTTTTGCACGTGCCTCCATCGCCTTCCATTCCCGTTTTTCTTCCAGACTGCCAACTATCTTTTCAAAAATACTCATTTTACAACATCTCCTTTGATTTAAGTTCATTAATTTTGCTTGATACAAACTCCCATTTTTCCCAAAACATTTTAAGCTGCTCTTGGCCAGCTGCATTCAGCTTGTAAAATTTTCTTGGCGGCCCCATATTGGATGGCTTCTTCTCGATATCAACTAAATTGTTTTTCTCCAGCCGCATGGTAATCGTATAAACAGTCCCTTCCACTACATCCGTGAAACCAAGCTCTCGCAGTTGCTGCGTGATTTCATACCCGTAAGTTTCCCCCCGGCTTATAATCTCAAGCACACACCCCTCAAGCACTCCTTTCAACATCTCTGTAATATTTTCCACATTTCCACCTCACTTACAGTTATTTTATATTTCAATACTATGCATCATCAGTACATTGTGTTACAGATATCAAGTATTACTTATTACTGGTATATAGTAATACATATTAGATTTGTTTGTCAAGACGCAAAGAGATTTCTTTATGATGGTATGTCATATGAAAAGAAAAGGCTAAGATTATTTTGAAAATCTCAGCTCTGAAGGATAAAAATTCAATATAATAGTTTCTTTAATTCTTTATCATCTGTAATCAAGTTTCTATACTCTTTCCCATTTATACTTAAACAGCTTGCTTCAATAAAGAAGTTGTCCTTATTATTGACTTGGAAATAGAAATTTGTTGTAGATGAAAGTGTTTCCATTTCTTTTAATGCACTATTTAGGCTTTCAATCATAATTTTTTCCAAATCCTTGAGGAAAATAGCTTAATTCTGTTAATAATAAATGAGACTCATCAAAGTTAGTTATTCAGTCTATACGTATCATGATTCTGGTTCTTGATAAACATAATAAGACATGACTTGTTTAAACGTCATATTAATTTTAATTAACCAATACAAAGTATGATCTTATTCGTCAATTTAGTAACTCTATTAACTCATCTGCATCTTTACTTTTGATGATTTTTTGCACAATCGACTTATTTTCGATAATAGAAATTAACTTTTTAAACATGCCATCCAATTCACTATGTGTTCCCTCTTTAATATTCAATAGGCAAACAAATTGAACCATTTGCTGCTCATTCCATTGGATTGGATTTTTCAATGTGCACACTGTCCAAAAGGTCTCTTGCGTTACGGGAACCAAGGGATGGGGAACAGACACGAGATTCCCATAGCTAGTCGGGGCTATTGCCTCTCTTTCTAAAACAAGATTCATATAGTCTGCTGGTACAAGATTTAATTGATATAACTCCTTACTTAGAAATTCTATAATGCTTTCTTTATCTGGCAAGTCTAATTGAAGATAAATTCTAGATGCATCTAAGTAATTCCCTACCTTATAAGAAGCAGCTTTTAGATGGTCATGAATAGATCGTATATCCTTGTCCTCTAAGAAAGTATTCACCACTTGGACTGGTATACCAAAATCTTCCCTTATCGGAATGGTGCTAATAATTAACTCAATATCCGTCAGGTCATATGAGGATAAATTATAATAATTAATGGTATCTATTATTTCCAGTTCTTGTTCAAATCTATTTTGCAAGCGATAATACAGTAACTTAGCACTCCCCACACCTGATGCACAAACAATGATTGCTTTTTTTCTTTTCTTCTTCTCTAATTCTAATCGTTCGAGCGCAACACCTATATGAAGAGAGATATAAGCAATTTCATCTTCTACCACTTCCATCCCTAAGTATTCCTCTATACATTTGCTAGCTATAATAGCTCCTTCAAAGGCAGCAGGATATTTTTTCTTAATATCGTTTAGTAAAGGATTACGTATACTCATTTTATTACGCAATCGATTCATGGCAGGACGGATATGCAAGGTTAAAGCTTGGATAAACTCTCGATCTTGGCGAAAGTCCCAATTCAATTCAGTGCGAAGTCTTTCTATCATCTCATTTATGATTGTCCCCGCCTCATCAAATTTACTGAATTCGACTAGCTCTCTTTTATGCAAGAGCTTTGTTCCGAGTAAATGAACAATAATATAATTTATTTCTGTGTTAGGAAACGTTAGACCCGTAAACTCTTCTACTTTACTAGTAATCTCGTCTGCTACTATCTTTTCAAATGGATACTCTTCCACTAGAACATCTGTTAACTCTTCTATTACAAAGCCTTCCTGAATTCTCCTGCATGCAATCGCTATATGTGTGGCTAGGTTTTCCAAAGAAATATCAGATATATCAATTTTATATTTAACTACCTTTTGTATGATAACCTCTTTAATCTTTTTTAAAAGATTTTGATCAATAAGCTGCAGAGAGTCTTCTTTAACAAATGTCTCTTGATTGCGACTTAATAAGAAATTGGATAAACATAACCGTTTCATATATTCATCACCCTGCACTTTCGAGCCATAGTGTGGTCTGTTTATTAATTTCAAGTTATATTTATCTAGAATCTCTTTCACTATTTTTAAATCATTATTCAAGGTAGACATCGATATAAACAGCTCATCTGTAAAGTTTTCTAGTTTAATAAAATCCTTTTCTAGAAATAAACGCTTTAAAATATAGAGGACTCTCGTATTTTTATCGGCAAAATCATCCACTGGCTTTTTTTTATCGTTAAAATGTTCATGAATAGTATTGGAAAATAAGGCAGGATTAACGATATTCAGTATATAGCCTTTTCCTCTAATGGAATCGATTATGGTCCCACATGACTCTGTCGTGTCCTGCATCAATTTTATTTCTTTACGAATAGTCCGATCACTGACACCCAATTCTTTAGCCATCCAGTCTGAAGTAACAGACTCCTTTGATTCTGATAAAAGAACTAGGATATCTTTCTGCCGGCTTGATAGTAAAGCCAATTTTAATCAGCTCCCTTCATCGTCCATTCATTGGACCATTTTTACTCAACTTACTAAATTATACATTTAAGTCCAGCACATAGGAAAAAATGGAGTTTAAAGCAAACTCCATTTAGACTATGAAAGCAAATCCTGACCTACCAGCTAGATTAATAGGTACAACAGAAGGCATGCCTTAGAAAAAGATCAAAGTTCTTCCCCATTTGTTTCAATAACGTGTTTGTACCAATCAAATGATTTCTTCTTGCTTCTCGCTAAGGAACCTTTTCCTTCATTATCTTTATCTACATAAATAAAGCCGTAACGTTTTTCCATTTCACCTGTTCCCGCGCTAACTAAATCAATACAGCCCCATGGTGTATAGCCGATTAAGTCAACACCATCTAATTCGACTGCCTTTTTCATTTCGGCAATATGATCACGGAAATATTGAATTCGATACTCATCATTAATTGATCCATCTTCTTCCACCGTATCCCTTGCTCCTAGACCATTTTCCACAATAAATAAGGGAATATTATATCTTTCATATAGAGCATTTAATGAATAACGAAGACCTACGGGATCTATTTGCCAGCCCCAATCGCTCGCTTCTACATAAGGATTGCGAATAACGTGGCCAAATTCGCCATCAGATTCACTGCCTTCTACTTCACGGCTACTCACTACTTTAGACATATAATAACTAAAACCAATATAATCTACGGTACCTTCTTTGAGAATCTTTTCATCCTCTTTCGTGATATCTATTTCAAATCCATTGCGTTCCCAATATTTCTTCGTATAATTAGGAATCTCTCCTCTAACATGTACATCGCCAAAGAACCAGCGATTATGCATTGCTTCTGCGGCATACATAACATCATCGGGATGACAAGAATATGGATAAACAGGTACAATGGCAAGCATACAGCCAATTTTAAAATCAGGATTAATTTCCCGGCCAATCTTCACTACCTTTGCACTAGCAATTAGTTCATAAAGAGAGGCTTGATACATCGTTTGCTTCCGATTTTCCCCTTCCTCATATTTAATTCCTGAATTAGTGAAGCTCGCGAAATCCATGCTTGTATCTGCTTGGTTATTGATTTCATTAAATGTCATCCAATACTTTACTTTATCCTTGTAGCGTTTTAATACCGTTTCCGCATATTTAACGAAGAAATCGATACACTTTCTATTTCTAAATCCACCATATTTTTTTACAAGATGATAAGGTAATTCAAAGTGTGAAAGTGTAATAACTGGTTCAATATTATGTTTTAACAACTCATCAAATAAATCATCATAGAATTGCAGTCCTTCTTCATTTGGTTCTGCCTCGTCTCCATTTGGAAAAATTCTTGTCCAAGCAATAGATGTACGGAAACATTTAAATCCCATTTCTGCAAATAGTTTAATATCTTCCTTGTAGCGCGAATAAAAGTCAATTGCTTCATGGTTTGGATAATTGTATCCTTCTAGCACACCATCTGTAATCTGACGAGCGACACCATGTCTTGCTGCTGTCATTACATCCGCAACACTTACACCTTTTCCGCCTTTATTCCAGCCACCTTCAAGCTGATGAGCCGCAACTGCTCCACCCCATAAGAAATTCTCTGACAATGCTGTTTTTGTCATGATAAGCTTCCTCCATTGAATGTTATTTCTTGTAAGTTATAAATTTGTTAATAAAAAAAGAAAGCGGTCTATCGTTTCGTGGAGAACCGCCTTCTTCCTGTTAAAATAAATAGAGCTACAATGAAAATACTTCGTGTAAGTATTCGTTTCTCCAAATTTAATTATTAGACTATAATACTGATTCTCCACCTTTTTCTTGTATTACTAACTTGTTATCATACATTTTAATAAACGGGAACCAAACCAGAAATGCTACAGCACCGCAAATTATCGCTACAATAACAGCCATGTAATCTCCCGCTGTACCAATAAATGCTCCTATACCAATTGGCGAAGGCCAAGGTACTTGTGCAATAATCGCATCAACAAATTTTAACTTAATGGCCCAATATCCAATCGAAGCCGAAGCCATTGGTGCTAAGAAGAATGGGATTGCCAAATATGGATTATAAACAATTGGCAGACCGAACAATAATGGTTCATTAATATTGAAAATACCAGGAGCAAGCGATGCTTTCCCTAATATCTTTAGTTGTTGTGACTTAGCTAAAAAGGCAACGAAGAACACTAATCCAATAGTTGCTCCAGATCCTCCCATAATGACAAATGAGTTTGAGAATTCTCCAGCAAACGGAATATTACTTCCCTCTAAGTTTGACTGCATATTAGATAGAACAATAGGCGTTAAGAATGCGCCGATAATATTTGCACCATGAATTCCTACAATCCAAAGGGCATGGATTAAGAAATAAATTACCATGATTCCTAACCAGCTGTTTGTTAAATTCACAACGAAGCTAAATGGAACAGCTACTACTTTAAAAATATCTGTACCTAATGCTACTAGAATACCGTTAATAACTAAGATCACAATAGCCACTAAAAAGGCCGGAATTAGCGCTGTAAAAGATCTAGATACCCCCTCCGGTACTGCTTCAGGCATTTTAATTACCCAATTTTGTTTAACACATAATCTATATAACTGCACGGCGATAATCCCGAGAATAATTGCTGCAAAAATACCTGTAGTACCTAACCGACTCACACCATCACCAACCATCTCCCAGCCATTTACAATGGTTGTTCCATCATCAATTTGATGAATAAGCGAGATTTTTCCGCCATCTATTACGAGCATAGGAATGGTCATAAAGAAGGCAAACATAGATAGTAAAGCCCCATTCAATGGATTTAAATTTAAGTTGTCTTCTTCAGCAATAATTTTCGTATACTCATAACCGATGACAAGGTTAAAATAGAGTGCTAGGATTCCCATTGTTGATTTATTTGCTAACATATACAAGTCACTAATCTTAAAGAAAGTACTATTGAAAAATCCTTCTAAAAAAGTAAGTGTCTGCGGCAATACATTCAATACTAGGAACATAGAACCAACGATAGTAAAGGGAATGGAAGCCATCCCTGCTGCCATTACTGCCCGCACAAAGCGGAAGGAGGCAACTTTCCCCATTGGACCCATGAGATATTTTTCAAAAAGAGCAAATACTTTATTTTCTCCTGACATATAAACTCCTCTTTTCCATGGTTAATTAATAACTTTTTCATATAGTTTAATGCGGCTATAGTGTTTATCTTCATTTAAACTAATTTTGTGCAATCGTTTTAGCATGAAAGCAGCTAATAATATACCCGAAATTAAAATAGTTAGAATGAACATTCTTGATTCATCTTGATTAATTAAGAACGGATAAAGCAAAGCAAAAGTAGAAGAAAAACAAGCAGGCACTATACAAATTACATTTGCAGCGAGCAATGCCGTAAAACTGTATTTTGTAAATTTAGGATGATGGCTAGGACTGCTGTAAATCTTCACTTGCTCCACAACACTAGCTATCATAAAGAGCAATAATACGAAAGGAATAAAAAACAGCTTTGAATCACTTAGCACCAACGAAATAGACCAATATAAATTGGTAAAAAAGAATAGTGCAGTTACATAACGAACAAGTAAATACCGATTAAAATACATCGTTTTTATACTTTGTTTCTTTCTTTGCTTTTCTAGCAAGGCTCTTTGTTCATAATTCATATTAATCCCTCCTTCTCTTGTTCTTCGCTACTTGCTTCTTCATTTGAGATTTCAACTAATATTAGATACCGCTTTCATTTTTCATAGTGGAAATTAGATCGAACGGACTCCGTCGTTGAAAGCGAAAAACTAGTAGCTTCCTTCTCTTCTATTCATTAGCACCTTAGTTCGGCAGTTCCTGTAAAATTACGTTTGCTAATTTTTCAATCCCCATCGGAATTGGAATATACGCTTGTGGTGGTATGTTAACAACCGGCTTCCCTACACGATCCCCTGTTTCTTTCAGCTTATTAAAATACATCTTTGTTTGCGGGCTTACTAAATATAGATCAAATTCACCCTTCTCAATCATCTTACCGCCTTCATTTGCAGATATAGCATCTAATACAATATCTTGACCTTTTGATTTAAAAAACTCCGTTGTCTTTTTTGCCATTAGTGATGATGACATACCAGCTGCACAAATAATTAGGGCTTTTTTCATTTTATATTCCTCCAATAATTAATAAGATTTTTTGATTAAGATCAAACAAATTCCCAGCTTAGTTAGGTAGTTTCTTATGAAGTTCTATGAATTCCTTTGCCATATCAACAACAGTCATGGCATTCATTAAATGATCTTGCGCATGGATAAGCAATAACCGAATTTCAAATTTTTCTCCACGAGCTTCCCCTTGAATCAAATCTGTTTGAAAGCGATGAGCTACGCGCATTGCTTCATTTGCTTCATCCAGTTTTTGCTCTGCTAAAGAAAAGTCGCCACTTTTAGCATCATTTATTGCTTCCATTGCTAAACCTCGAGCATTTCCTCCATTTAAAATAATTTGAAAACTAATTTCCTCCAAGTTCATGCTAATCCACCCTTACATAAAAAAATATGTGCTCCATTTCTCCTATTTGCAGTAAAGATAAAGCTAACAGTATGTTCGACTTAATTCTCTTTCGATTGCTAGCTTAAAAGAATGAAAGGCCAATTGAGAATACCAAAAAACCATTGTTAGCGATTTCATCTTTTGTTATCAACTGCTTATCTACATACTATACTTAATTAAATTTAAAGTTAATTCAAACTCTTTCCTTTGCGCAACGGAAACCATTACCATAAAAACAGGTGTCAGGCACCACAAAAAGACAACTGTCTTTTTACGGTGCCTGACACCCACTTTACATGACACCCACTTTACAATCGATCTATCAATCTTTCTATTTCCTCCTTCAATACTTCCTTTTTATCGTTATGAAGCAGCTTGATTATATCTTGGAGAAATTTAATCGCTTGATCGTTTTTGCCTTTCTCTAGGTGTTTTTTGGATTGCTTTAATTTATTGCTTAAGCTCTTATAAAGACTATCCTTTAATTCACCTGATTCCTTGTACATATCCAGTAATGTTTGAATGGACGTATGATCTGCTTGATACGGTCTAACTAAGAAATGATCAAACTTGGTATTATTATAATTGGATCTTACCCCTACTTTCCCTTGCGTAAAGGCAGTACGGCTATTGTCCGTAAAATTAATCTTTGGTGTCTCCATATCATCCACATATACTTTAATTGTTGTCCCAATCACTTCAATTTTCATATGATGCCAAGCAGCTTGTGGTTCTGTGATCGAGGCACCACCAAGATACTCCCAATTATAATTTTGCTTTCCAAGATGGACGCCGTCCTCATTTATATAGGCCACATATCCTTGCATGAAATCAGCATTATTTTGGCTATACTCAATTCCATTTGCGGGATTATTTACTCGAAAGATGACTCCTCCGTCTCCGGATCCTTCAGCCACTTTAACATCTGCTTCGATAATGTAATCCTTCCACTCTTTTTCACCGATAACTGATTTTGCAAAGGTTTCGCTACTTGCATTGTACTCGCCTATTATTTGTGGCTCTGGTACTTCGATTTCCTCTAGGATTTCAAAATAATAGAAGTCAAATTCACCTTTTACTATTTCTACTTTAATCGTATGCTGTCCTGTTGGTAAGGAAACTTTTTTCTTAATAACGCTTTGCCAATTATTCCAATCGCCAGTGCTAGGGACATCAATAACACCTGTCAAATCAATCGAATCATCAAGCCATAATCGGATTTGACTATCTTTATACGTCGTAGCTACATTTATGGCTAAATCATAGCTACCTTCTTCTGCAATATCGACATTATACTTCAGCCATTCTCCTGTTTGATTCCAGCCAACATTGTAGCCACCTTCCGGATTCACACGGATATCGACTGCATCCTGGCGATACTCCCCGCCAATATTTTCGATAGTATTATCGTGATAGGCAACCCCTTCACCACCAGTAATATAATCTGCCGCCATTATTCTGCCTGGCAGCTTTTTATACTGATCAAATTGGTGGAACATAAATTTCGAAAGCTCAAAGCCACCTTCTACAGCAACTATTTTTAATGTATGCTGCCCAGCTGGCAATGTTATATCCTCTAGTGATACAGTCTTCCAACTGTCCATGCTGCCCGTTTTCGGCAGATCAATTTCTCCCGTTAGATCTAGCTTGTCATCTAACAGAAGCTTTATTTTCGATCCATCCTTTACAGAGGAAACAAGGAAATCAAGTCCATAGCTTCCTTCTTCTAAAATATTCACATCATATGTTAACCATTCATCCGTCTCAATTGAGGTAACTGCATAATCCGCTGCAGCTGTTTTTCGAATGTCCACATCGTCATTACGGTATTGTCCCCCACTATTTCCTTCCGACTTATCATAATAAGCTACATTTTGCCCACCGTTGTTATAGTCTTCCGCTTCAATGAGCCCAGGTAGTGGTCGATGAACATCAAATGAAGACAATTCCATTTTCGTAAAGTCAAATTCCCCTTCTACGAATTCTAGTTTCAAAGTATGATTTCCCTTCGGCAACTTAATTCCATTTTTAATGACAGCCTGCCAATTGTTCCAGCCGCCAGTAGCAGGAACATCAAATACGCCGGTTAAATCTATTTTATCATCTAACCATAGACGAGCCTTTGCACTTGTAAAAGTTGTTGCAGCATAAAGCTTAAGATTGTATGCGCCAGCTTCTTGAACATTTACATTGTATTTCAGCCATTCACCAGTCTGATTCCACCCAACAGCATAGCCGCCGCCTTCTGGATTGGTTCGGATATCTACTGAATCTCTTCTAAATACTCCACCAATATTTTCTGGTGTCGTATCATGATAGGCAACTCCTTCCCCACCAGTATTGTAATAGGCTGCATTTATTACCCCAGGAACCTGTTTATACTCATCGAAATCAATATTTTGCTCTTCAAAAGGACCAACTTTCCATGTCCCCTCGACTTCATCCCATCCTTCAGCATCCCCATCATTAAAGTCGTCATATAATACATCAACTGCTTTATAGCCTTGTACTTTAAAGCTTGAAAAATCAAACGAACCCTTTACCACTTCAATCGTTAGCGTATGCTTTCCTTTTGGTAGTTTCAACTTTTCGATTGAGAACGTTCTCCAATCCGTTGATGGCGGAATACTTACATCCCCCGTTATATCCGACTTTCCATCTAACAAGATCCTTATCTTGGCATCTTTGGAGGATTCGCCAACTCGTAAATCCAGATTATATAAGCCTTCTTCGGCAATATTTACATTATATTTCAGCCATTCGCCTTTTTTATTTGATTCAATGTAATAACTGCCGTCAGAATCGTCAGCAATATCTACATAATCTTGGCGGTAGGCATTAACTGCTTCTTTCCTTGTTTTATCATGATAGGCGACACCTTCACCACCAGCATTATAATGAACAGCCTCAATCGTCCCCGGTAAAGGCTTATACGCATCAAAGACATTGCTGCCGTCAACTTTATTGCTAAAAGCTGTATAGCTAAAAGCTCCATGTACATCTGATGTAGTATAGCCGATGCTGCCAGCTCCAATGTTTAGAACTTCTCTTGTTTGCTTTTGCATGCCATCAACATAGATTCTAAATGTATCTCCCGACCTTTCTACTCTCAATTGGTGTAGCTTTGTGTAATCATAGCCTTCTGGCAGATCTGCATACTCCCAGCCTTGTTCCTCACCATCCACAACAAAATTAGTTTCCAATCGATTATGCTTCGAGCTTAGGACAGCCGTTCCGTAGTTCTTTTCATCTTTATAGGAGAAAACTACACCAAGTCGCGGATTTTCACTCTCCCCTTTTTCTACCATTTTCAGATTGAATTCTGCTGTATATTCCTTATCTGTAGATACCTTACTCACTTGTCGTGACCATTTTGCATCACCCAACTTCTTTTGTTCCAGCCAATTAGAAGTATTTTTCGTGATACTCCATTTCCCTCCATTTACATTTTTCCAATCTGCTCCAAGTTCGGTTCGATTAAATCGATCACTAAAATCCGGTAAAGCAGGATCAGACTGTTCAGAAGTTGTCGGCCCTAACACGAGCATTTTCTCGCCATTCCACGCAATGCGGTCGAAGTTTATGTTACGCCCTGGGTTCGCATGACTATGATAGACGATATAGTCGGAATCAAGGTCTGGTCCTCGCACAACTGTGTTATGACCTAAACCTACATTTTCCCCTTCTGTGTTTAGTAAAAGTGGATTCTGTTCTTTATTCGTTGTAAAACCAACATTAGGAGAATCACTTACTCCATAATCAATACGGTATGCTTTATTCCAAATATGGTTTCCTGTATAAGTCATATAGTATTTGCCATGTCTTTTCAGTACGGTTGCCCCTTCTGTCCAGCCATTCATTTTTGCACCTGTATCCGTTGCCTTGCCAAATTCAGATGGCGTTGGCATGGAGCGTGCATCTATTCTATTTGATCCCGTACTATAAAAATACCATTTGCCGTCATCATCAATAAAAACATGTCCATCAATCCCCATCCCAAGATTATCGGTTTGTTTTTTAAAAGGACCAAGAGGGCTTGAACTTTTATAGACATAATGCCCATTTCCACCTGGAGATGTATACATATAGAAATCGCCATTCCAGTAAACAACTTCCGGGGCATAAGCAGCCTTCGTAGTAGGTTCTTCTGTAACGAGACCAGCATATGTCCAATTCATTAAATCTTCGGATGTCCACGCCTTCACACCGCTTTTATCATCTACGGTACTAACATAGAGATAATAAATACCATTATGCTTTAGGATAAATGGATCCCCTTCTCCATAATACTCCCCGCTATCCCATGTCCAAGATTCTGGTAAATCCATCGGGTTACTGTAGGCCAATGCTGCATACGGTAAAGAGAGCCATAAACTCATACACAGTAATACTTTTACTAACTTCTTCAGGATAATCCCCTCCCCATATTTGTTGAAAACTACCATCTATATAAAAAGGGTATACCTGATCAGTTATAAGTTGATTTTGTACACCCTGGATACCTGTATTCTAGTAAAATACTGCTCTCTTAAATTTTGTTGGATAATACCTTCTCATTGTTTAGAAATCATATAGAAGAGAGAAAAACGATTCATCTAAAAATTATCTACTTAATCTTGTTCTTTTTAAATAAAGCGCTTACAAATATCTTATATTATCCTCATTCGTAAAAATATACTAAATTTAGTATATAATATACCTTTTATACTTTTTTGATAAAAAAATCCTATTTATTAGCAGAAAAAGGAAAGAACTGCATGGGAGAAAAATGTTAGGAGAATAATTTTCCAACAAAAAAAACTACCATAGTCAGGTAGCATATTCTTTACCTATATTTCATTTCCGGCAGCAAACACCACATTTACTGGGATAAACATTCGTTTTGGATCGTATTCTCCAGCCATTTGCTGCAATAATAACTTCACCGTCTCCTTGCTGCACTGCTGGATATCTTGTTGTACAAAGGTGAACCCTTCTATTCCAGGAAAATCAAAAGTAACCAACTCTATTTGACGGTAAGACTCTTTTTGAACTTCTAAAATAGCACGATGCGCATACTGTGCCAATTCCGCATTCATCGTAAATAAGCTTGTTAGCTTCGGGTTTTCTAATAAAAATTGTTTAATTATTGCAGGCGTTTCCTGAACGGAGATTTTATCAAATGGCAGTGTTAGCCAAAGGTTTTTATCAATTGTAATTTCTTTTCTAAAAAAAGCTTGTTCAAATCCTTTTGCTCTTTCTTCCGTAACCGTGTTTGTTATTAAGGGAGAGATAAGTCCAATCTGTTCATATCCTTTATCCAACAAATAAGAAATAGCCGCAAACGTTCCTTGAGTATTTTCGGAACTGACACTATAGGTAGAAATATTTTTCATATATCGGTCAATCAATACGAGAGGAAACTTATCTAGCGACAGTCGAAGAACTGCCTCATTATACATTTCCTTTTCTGCCGGAAAAATAATAATTCCTTCCACACCAATCACACGAAAAGTCTCAATAGCTTCCGCTTCTTTTAGTTGTGATTCTCTAGAAATCTTAATGACTAAGTTATACCCTTGCTCCGTCACATATTGTTCAAGAAAATTGACAAAATCCTGCTCCACCTTTGTCTTCATCGTTGGAATAATTAACCCAATCAACCCACTTGAAGTTTGGTTTCGTGCCATTGAACCTGTAAAACTACTTTCAATAACAAACGTCCCTTTCCCCTTAATCCGCTCCACAATTCCTTGATCCGCTAAGCCAGCCAACGCATTCTTGGTAGTAATCTGGCTTACATGAAATTCATCCATTAAATCCTTCTCAGAAGGAACTCTATCTCCGACTCTCCATTTCCCGTCCTTTATTCGCTCTATAATCTTATTTTGAATCTGCTGATATAATGGTTCGTTTTTAATTGTACTCATCCTCCAGCCGTTTTTGTGTGTAACTAATGGAAAATATATATCTACTATACTAAGTTTGGCGTGAAAGATGAAGGGGGATGATTCTTTTGGGTCTCTAAAAAATTCTCCTTATAAGTCGATATTAAGGTATAGAAAAATATTTCCAACAGAAAGAGGCAGATTATGTTTTTAGATTTTCTATTTAAAAAGAAAAATACAATTAAAAAAAACAAGAAAGAAGCTCCAATCAACGTAAAAAATAGAAACACCTCCACAACCAAAATAGAAAACAATCAATCTGCTGTTAGAAAAGGGGAACTCGGCGAATACAAAATTGATATTCAACTATCCCAGCTACCTAAAGATTATATGTATTTAAGTGATTTATTCATTAAAAATCCTAAATCATCAACGGGATATTCTCAGCTTGACCATGTCATCATAACTCCTTATGGTTTGTTCGTCATCGAAACGAAGAATTATCAAGGAACTATTTATGGAGGAAAAGATAGAAAAACTTGGTTAATTAATGGTAAGTTCAAAATGATGAATCCTTTAATGCAGAATTATGGTCATATTCAAGCTCTCAAAAGTTTTATAGAAGCGAAATATCATCCATACTTTATTTCAGTAGTTTCCTTTACAAAGAGATGCACATTTAAAATAGAGGAAGAATTGCGGAAGATTAGTTCTGCTGAATTGGTCATTTACGATGTTGAATTAACTCAGTTTATTAATAGAAAGGTTGCTGTTCTTAAATTACAATACACAAACCCTATTTTTCTAATAAATGAAATGGAGATGATCTACAATTCACTTTTGAATGCTAATATTACAGATGCTGCAATTAGAAAGCAGCATATAGATATTATCAAAGAAAAGAAGAACATCACTGACAACAAAGAAAAGGAAAATAAGTGTATAGTCTGTCAGAAACCCGTATCAGAAAAAGTAAAATCATTCTGTTTATCTAATAAGAAGTTCCAAGGAAAAATTTATTGTTATGAGCATCAAAAAAGTTTGTAAAACAGAAGTTAATATCCATTTAGATAATAGAAACATAATTCTCATCTAAATGGATAATTAAGTACAAAAATAATTTTATTTTACTTAACTTCAACTTCCCAACAATGAAGATATCAAAGATGTTACAAATTTTTGAATATGCCTCCTACCCATTCTTTAATAACTTTCCTTCTCCTCAGCAATTTTGATATTTCCATATGTCTTTTCACTATATACGCTTTCTCTCGTCAAACGAGTTCTAAAATACTCTTCTAATTTCTTGTCAGTACAAAAGATATAACAACCTTTTTGTCCTCTGGTCATTAATGTGCGATACGTGTTACGAATAATTTTATTTGCTATTTCTCGAGCCTCTTCGGGAGATTCTTTAAGCATTTTCTTAATCCCCTTCAGTGATTGATCTGTTTTTGCTCTTTTTGTATAATCCGTTATAACTTCTCCATTTTCATATCGTAAATCATCACCAATTATAACTCCAACATAATCAAATTCTAATCCTTGACACGTATGTATACATCCTGCTTCATGTACAGAATTTTCATCAATAGCCCATGTTGTAGAGCTATCCAAGTTCCAGCTGATTCCGAAATTATGCTCTTCAATTTTAATATCATGGAAGTTGGAATTCATCCGATTTTCCTTAAGCCATTCCCAACAATATCCGGAAACAATTCTAGATTTGTTATTGATTTTATTTTTCTTCTCCATTTCTGCTTTCATTTCATTTAGATTAGAGAAAAAACAGGATGAATTAATTTGTCTATAACACAATTCCTAAACTCTTTAATTCAAAGTGTGAATCGATTCACACTTTGAATTAAGGAGGATTTTATGCCAAAAAATACTTTCTTTCGTTTAGATGAAGCAAGACGTGAAGAAATATCTAATTAATTCAGCCATAAACAACGAAATGATGACTTCCATAGCAATTTCAACAAGTAAAAATATAGGTTTTTGAAAATTTCAGCGAACATGCTTATAATTTATAGTCTCTGTATACCTTGAAATTGCTTATTTGCCCATGCAGCATAAGAAGGGTGTGTCTGAAGTAATTCTTCATGTTTTCCAACTCCTGTAACATGTCCATACTCAAATACAATAATTTGATCCGCATGTACAACTGTCGATAATCTATGTGCGATTACAATGGTTGTACGATCTTGCATCAAATAATGCAGTGCCTTTTGGACCTCATGTTCTGAATCACTGTCCAAGCTTGCGGTTGCTTCATCTAACAGCAAAATATCCGGTTGTCGCAACAAAGCACGAGCAATAGCTATACGCTGGCGTTGTCCGCCTGATAGCTGAATTCCTCTTTCTCCTACCTCTGTTTCATACTTTCTTGGTAAAGCGTCAATGAAATCATGGGCATATGCAAGTCGGGCTACATTCATCATCTCCAACTCACTCACTTCGTCTTCTCGCCCATAGATAATATTTTCTCGGATTGTACCTGATATAAGAGAGCTTTCTTGAGACACATAACCAATTTTTTTGCGCCAATCATGGAGAGAAAAAGAAGCGATTGGCGTATCACCCCAATATATGTTTCCAGTTTCCGGATCATAAAATCTCTCAATAAGCGAAAAAATGGTTGTTTTTCCACTTCCGCTAGGACCAACAAAAGCAGTTACTTTACGATCTGGTATCGTAAAAGAAGCATTTAGCAGGATTTGCTTATCTCTTTCATACCCAAAACAAACCTCGCGAAACTCTAAGATGTTATGCTTGTCCGGCATCACATCCTTTTTGTTGTCAGCTTCGAGGGGCTGTTCCAAGATAAGCCTTAGCCTCTCTGTCGATCCCATTACTTTTTTTAAATTCGAAAAAAATGCTCCAAACTGTTCAACAGGCATCATAATTTGAAACAAAAGTAAGATATATGCTACAAGTTTCCCTGCAGTAAGAGCTCCCGAAGAAACACGCACTCCCCCATAACCGATAATTACAACTAGTAGCACAATCATAATTAATGTCATCAATGGCATCAGTACTGCATTAACCCGAGCTTCTTTCATTTCCGATTGAAATAAATCATCCATGTTAGCTTCACCGTTTTTTAATTCTTTTCTCTCCGAGTTAGAAGCCTTAACCAGTCTCATTTCCCCAATGATTTGGGACAGCGTCGAGGATAGTGCTGCCAAATGTTCCTGTAAACGCACGGAATTTTCATACATCTTATTCCCCATCGGCATCATTACACCTAAACTAATAGGTAATACCAACATAATGATTAACGTCATTTGCCAATCCAAATAAAATAACATGGCCACTGCACCAATAACTGTAATCAAGTTGGAAATAAAGTTGATGAAGTGATCGGTAATGAGTGATTTAATCTCATTTGTATCGTTTGCGATGCGACTCATAAGATCCGCAGAGCGGTAGCGATCAAAGAAACTCATCTGTAAATGAAGCATCTTTTCCCAAAGCTGTTTACGCAATTGATTGACCATTCTATTTCCAACATAAGCTAACAGATAGTATGAGAATCCACTTGATACGGCTTGCAAAATAAAGATAAAGACAAGCTGTATAATCGTAGTGGCATTTATTAATTCCAAACGAAATTGGTCAATTATTTTTCCAGTAGCTATCGGAACAATCAACCCCACAAATGAACTGATAATACTTAAAATAAGGGCTATGCTTAGAACCAGCTTGGGAACTTCTGTAGAAAATAAAAGCTTCGCTAAATAGCGTAGACCGGTTTTATTTAAAGAGTTGTCACGATCGCGAATATTTGTAAATTTCTCTTGATTGCTCATAATTACTCCTTACTATATTTTTTTAAATTTTATACTTGATACCATTAAATAGGAAAAAGCAAATAATGAAATTACCGATATAAATGTTAAATTAATCGTGCTTGGTGCAAACACCGAGTAAATGGACAGAATAAAACCTGCCACGGTTATTGGAATTCCACGAAAGATACCCTCAAATTCTTTGATATTAAATCGTGCCAATCTATATGAACCGCTGACGACGTATAACAATAGAGCAACTATACCTACAAGTCGCAGTATGCCAAGATCATCAAAGTTAAATTTAAAATAAACAAGTAAAGCTGGAGCAATCCCAAAGGAAACCAAATCGGACAAGGAATCCAATTCTTTACCGAATTCACTGCAAACATCTAATCGTCTAGCGATTCTTCCATCATATCGATCTATAAATGCTGCAATAATAATATATATGGCACTTACGAAGTAATTTTGATTAATAACCTCAACAATTGAAAGCACCCCCAATGACAAATTTACAAAGGTAAGCAGATTGGGAATATTTTTTATAAACATAGATTCTCCTAACTAATAATGAATTTTATTATGACTCCCTATTATTGATATTTGGTAATCTGGTTAAATTGTTTTCGCCCTGTAATCTACCCTCTCCTATTTGCTTATGATATATAAGATTATGGGAGATTTCTTAAGATGAGGGGTTTATAATTCTTAAGAATTCTTAAGTCGGTTAGTATCTCACATATGGGTAGCTAATTTCACAACTTGTTGGTACAACTGAATGATAAATGGAAAAGGAGCATTGATATGAAAAAAATAATAAAAGCAGACCATCAACCGGTCTGCTTTTATTGATTATATAATTCTTAATGTTAGGATGCCGATAAACCATGACCTCGAACGTTCCATTTGCAACCTTAGCCAGATCGCCGTCTGTTGCTTCACCACGGTTCTGTCCCTTATGGATTTATTTTCTCAATTGTTTTTCTTCTGTATATTTTTCATCATGGATCCATATACCCACTTTGAAGCTATATACACTACATTTATCAACAAGTATAGAACAAATAAGAATAAGGCTACCAAGAACACACCATTATTCTTTATAACAATCTCCTGAGAATTCATTGAATATATCAATACATAGAGATAAAATACACAGAACATAAACACAGCTTCAATAAAAAATTGTTTAACTCCTTATGTTGTTAGAGATTAATTTATTTAGATACAAATTCAAACAGCGGAAAGGGAAGCACCATTCCCTCCTTGACTCGGAAACAACTGATTTTGGTTCCAGTGACAAGTTGGATGCCCAAAAATCATTCAAAAGTCTGTGCTGTTTTATTTAAAATGACAGGTAACGTTACCTGTAGCAAAAAAGTATCTTTTCGTATCGATACGTTTAACGTCCCGTTGTGCTTCTGTATTATTTTCTGGCAACTAACGAGTCCAATTTTGTTGCTATCTTCCTTTTCGGTCTCATGTAAAATCTTATTCTCGAACCTAAGATCGACCCATTGTTGTTTCAAGGAAATCTGAATATGAATGGGATGCATCGGATCAGCATACTTTCGAATATTTGAAAATATATTATCGAATACACGGCGTATAGCGACCAAATTGATTTCCAGCAAAAATTTCTCATCATATGGAACTGCTTGCACTTGAACATCTAAATTATCCATAACCACCAGTTGCTCATCAATGAGTTGATCTATAAGCGCTCTGCCCTCATATAATTCAAATTCCACCTCGTCTTCTTCAGCGGCAGAGGACACCGTAAAATATTCAAATAGTTTGTCCGATAGCGCTTTGATTTGATAGGCCTTTTCTCGGCTATTATGAATATACTGCAGCAAATCCTCATGATTCTTATACTTGTTAAGCTCGATGATATCCATATATCCCAGCAAAATTGTAAGGGGAGTACGTAAATCGTGGGAAATTGCCGTGATCAATTCGCGATTAGCTATCCTGATCCTCTCCTCACTACCGAGTCTCTCGGCAAATGATTTCCTCATCTCATCAATACTTTGGGCCAAAGAAGATAATTCATCCTTTCCAGATATAGTAATTGAATAATCTAAATTTCCCCCTTCAAGTATTTTGATCTCTTGTTCAAGTACTCCGATATAGGATGTTTTCTTATTAATTATCAGTAAGAAGGAAATAATAAATATAATGGCTGCTATGAAAATACCAATAAACAAAATGAGATTATAGTATTGATACTCATAAAGGCCTACCAAGTAGATCTGGGCATCTTGATCCGCAAAATGGATGGTAGTAGGTGTTTCCGAAGGCGTGAACCGAGTTAGTAGCTCTTCGTTAATAGCAGGATCAACCTCTTTATTTGATGAAAAAATTAATTTCTCTTTTGCAAAAATATACAGATTCAAATATCGCTCATTATTTATCCATTCAGTCAATTTCTCTCGATCACGGGTGGACACGTTTTGGCTATTCACAAACTCTTCGAATCGTTCAAGCGCGTCTTGCTGCCTATTTTCCATAAACGCAGATTTGCTTAAATAACTATTTAACACTTTCTCGCCAACGACTTGTAAAATTCCGAAAACACTTAAAGAAATAGCTAAGGAAATTAATACTGCCAAAACGAGCTTGATCTTAAGTTTTTTCCCCATTAGTAATCTATTCAATTTTGTACCCCTTTCCCCAAACAGTCTTTACATATTTAGGGTTCTGCGGGTCATCTTCAAGTTTACTTCTCAAATTACGAATATGGACCATAACTGTGTTGTTACAGGTATAAAAGTAGGGTTGCCCCCAAACACTTTCATATATGTTTTCAGCCGAAAACACCTTACGTCGTTTCTTAGCTAACAGCAGCAAAATCTGGTATTCAATTTCAGTCAAAGTGATTTCTTTCTCTCCAACAAATACAGTCTTTGCATCCTGGTGAATCGTAAGATCCTTAATGATAATATGCTCCGTTTCCTCCGTCTTCTCCTTGCCACGATAGACATAATATCTCCGCAGTAAAGCCTTCACTCTCGAAACGAGTTCTGTATAAGAAAAAGGTTTGGACAAAAAGTCATCACTGCCTGAAGAGAAGGCCAATTGTTTGTCCGAATCCTGCGTTTTCGCAGTAAGGAACAAGATCGGTGCGCTTGTTTTTTCACGAATCTCCAAACACGCCTTCAGCCCTGATTTATTGGGCATCATCATATCTAAAATTATGAGATCTGTCTCTTCATTTACTTTATTAATCGCATCTTGACCATCTATCGCTTCAACCACTTCATAATTCTCACTTTCTAACAAGATCCTTACAATTTCTCGAATTTCACTGTTATCATCAGCAATTAAGATTTGCTTGTTCATCTGATCACCCCATCTAATATCAGTATAATAGGCGTTTTGTGCAACTACCAGTAAATAGAGTCGACTTAAGAATTCTTCAGAAATTATGTATGTAACTCTTAATTTATCCATTCTATACTACAAACAGATAGAAGTAATTACATAAAGGAGTTTTAATCTATGCCACAACTTTCGAAAAAAACAATCATAACAATACTATTAGGTCTTACTCTCATATTGTCTATTGGTTTGATCTATTATTCTCCTACCATTATTAAGATTATGTCGTCCATGAACAATTTTAGGGCGTTTATTCATTCAACAGGTCATTGGGGACCGGTCATGTTTATTTTATTTCAGATTCTTCAGATCGTGGTTGCGCCTATTCCAGGAGAAGTCGTACAGGTTGCAGGCGGTTATATTTACGGGGTTACATTAGGATCCTTATATACTACAATCGGCTTAATAATAGGCTCAGCGATTGCTTTTTATTTCACTCGGTTTATCGGCCGCGATTATATTTCAAAGCTACTACAGAAGAAAAAATATAAGTGGATGTCGTTAATACAGGATGAGAAAAAGTTTTCTATCTTTTTATTTATCTTTTTCGTGATTCCAGGTTTGCCGAAAGACCTGCTTGTATTTGTGGCCGCTCTTACATCCATGAGTTCATTAAGATTCTTCACCATACTTATAGTTGGTCGTCTGCCGTGGATTATTGCATCTGCTGCTTTGGGGTCCACCATTCATATGCAGCAATATAGCATAGCCATTATCATATCGGTTATCGCTATAGTTGGTTTTATTCTCGGATATATCTATAAAGATAAAATGATGGATCGATTCTCCAATATGAAGAAAACAAAAGAGACAAGTCATTCTGCCAAAACCAAGGTAAACCTGAGCATTAACAAAAAGGAAAGTTTGTGTACCAAAAAAGGAGAATAAATCGAATACAAAGAAACAATTATTTTGCAAAGAAAGAATACCTACCGATTTTTATTTTTACCATTATTGGTAGAGCGTAAAATCGATGGAATCCCAAAACGCACGCAATATTTCAACAATCGGTACTAATTGAAATTGAAGAAGGTGTTCATTACGTATTATCACAATTAAATTTGATAATACTTGCAGGAAATATGTTTAATTTCTGGTTTAGCATTTGGCATTACACAACCTTTAAATGTCTTTGGCATTATGGAAAGATTAGGTCTTGCTAAAGAGAAGGTACATTGGTTCGCTGCGGCTGAGGGAATTGGAATGCTCATTGGCGGAGGGATTGCTGTTGCTTTAACCGCATTCGGAGAACATCATACGAAGATTGTTATGACCGTTTTTCTGTTGAATTTTTGCTATGATAACACTATAAGAAGTACTATCAGTTAGGTCGATTTAAGAATTTTATCTGGCATAGCTGCGGCGTTTTTCCAGGATGTTTTCAGTACATTGATGATTAAACAAGTTGCCTCTGAATATATCGGACGAACGAACGGAGTAATTATGCCATTGATGATGACAGGTTTGTTATTTGGCTCCTCTATCCCTGGATTTATTGTTTTTCAACTTGGGTTATTTGGTGCCTATTTCATCGCAGCCATTCTAACTGCATCATGTGCCATTTTAACAATTAAAATGAACAATCATCGTGCTGGAGCAGAAGATATGGATTAAAAGGCGCAATCTGAATAAAGTCTTTAAAATAAGCCGAATAAAGAATCTTAATAGACAACACTTTTTTGCGGAATATCGTCCTGGATGACTATGACCTTGTCATTGAAACGAAGTACACGGTAGAAAATGACATAACACACGCTCAGAGGAAATTACAGTGGTAAGCTTTCACAATTCAAAGGGCATGTATTCTTCTTTAATCTACAATCGTTATAAAATCATTCGCAATAAAAAAACAGCATATGAATTTATACCGGCTAATTCAAAATAGATTTATAACTTTGAAAAAATGAAAAGTTATTTTTTAAGGACTATTAAAACAAAGCCTGTTGATGCTTATATGTATATATAATATTGCTAATAAGGGATTTTAGATACCTAATTATGCTTATTCAAGTGATTTCTAGGCCAACTTGTTTGAGCTTTATTGTACATTGATATAAAAAATAATCACCTAATAGTTGCAAGTACAGAAAAACCTTTATCGTTTTCTATCGTATACTCTAAAAACAAAGAAAGCTCGCAATTCTTATTAAATCAACGTTTGTGAGCTTTCTTTAGCGATTAATCTAGACATAAATTAATCTGATGATAGCGGTGGTCGGGATATTTTTTACTAGTTTAACTATCTATTTGTATAGTCCTTCTTTGTTCTACTGAAAATAATTGTATACAACGGCTACACTAATACCCAGTTTTAAAATTGATTATTCATATATAAATTGAGAAAAATTATATATGGTTAGAATAAAACAAATAAGAAAGGAAATTTGTCTTTGAAGTACTTTATTTCAGATACACATTTTTTCATGAAAATATTATCAGGTTTAGCAACCGCCCTTTTGAAGATCTAGCAAAAATGAATCAAACAATAATTAGTAATTGGAATGCTTTTCATTAAACATAAAGATGAAGTTTATATTTAGGAGATTTTGTAGTCCGTGGGACTGGAAAACAAGCAAACGAAATATTAGAGCATTTAACGGGAAGAAATATTTAATGATGTACATGCCCGTAAAGATGTATAGAATTATTATAAAACGAATCCACTCTAAAATTGGATAGTGGAACAATACAAATGTTTTTTTGTTGTACTTGAATGAACAATAATCTTTAATCCATTCGAAATATGAGCTTTCAAACTCTGGATCGTCAAGATAGTATTCATGATTGCCTTTAATAACAAGAAAGAATATTTTCGGAATATATTAGGTCCTAGAGCGATAAACACTGGCGTCGATGTGAATAATTTTTCTCCAATCAGTTTAGATCAAGTATTAACCATGGTAAATTCAAGAGAAAAATAATATATGTTTAGAAATAAAATTATTTTGAATTAATGTGCATTATTAGCAATTAAACAATTAAATAGCTTAGAACCCTTATAAAACAAGGATTCTAAGCTTATTTTTTTACTCCCACTCAATAGTGGCTCATGGCTTAAAAGTTACGTCGTAAACAATATCGTATATGTTGTCTACTTCGTTGCTACATCAATGTTTCTCACAAATGCCAAATATCGAATTTACTATTCCAATCATGTAAATCATCAGACCAATTGCACGGATGTTTTTGAAGGAAAGAGTAAAAAATCTGTATTCGTCAATTACAATTTATAGAATGTGTTTTCACAAACTTCTCAATATCAAAAAATAATTCGAAATTAGCTTTTATTTTTTCATCATCCCAATCCCACCACTTAATTTTAAGTAATTCATTAATGATATGGGAATCAAATCTATATCTGATTACTTTAGCTGGAACACCGCCAACAATTGCATATGGGGGAACATCTTTAGTGACAACCGCTCCTGCCGCTACTATTGCTCCATTATGAATAGTTACTCCTGGCAATACAACTGCATTTGTAGCAATCCATACATCATTTTCTATAACTATTGGCTTATTATATCTATCTAATAGTTCTTGGTCATATTGATCTAACATTTTCCACATTGGATTCCACAGCATATTTGAGGTTGTAACAAGATCTATGGGATGATTACCTAAGGTTCCTATATTTGCATCTGCATTAATCGAACAAAAATTCCCCACGCTCTTTAAATAATGTTTACTTTCAACGGTTTTATCATTAATTCCATATGTAAACTTCCCTACAATATCTTTGAAATCTGCTTTTGGACGAAAAGGTAAATATATATGAAGTGACTCTAAGGAAGTATATTTTGATATTACTTGTAATATTTCTTCATACGATTCACTTGCAATAATTAACCTCTTCACTTTCGTAAAATCAACATTGACAAGGCTCACTACTTCTTTCCCCAGAATGCTCTCTCTTTCCATACGGTCAATAAAGTAAGGTACCTTTACAATAAAATAACCTATTCTTGCTACTAATTCGCTAGCAGCACTTCCAGTACCATAGATAAAAAAATTATCATTGATTCTCATCATATCTGATGTAAGACGCTTTATTTCTCGTTGATTCATTATTTCACCTCTTGCAATTATTCAAATAAGCATAGACTGCCTTTATTAAGTCTTTATTCAATCATAATAACTATACATATCCCGAACTTTTTTCTAAATATACCACATCTAATTATTTTGTGCTAATTCGCTTTTTATTCATGTCTAAAATCATTTACCAGTTCTCTTATAAAAATTTTTCACGACTCCAGGGTTCAGCATTGAGCTTTTTCTTACAACAAAGAAATGGTTTGACACAGTAATTATGTCTGATCAAAAACGAGTTCTTAATATTCAAGGTTATATAAGATTAATAGCTATGTAAAAAGGGAGCGAAATTATGAATCTAGAGATAGAAACGAAAACAGACCTTTATTGAAGCGATAAAATATTATCTATCGCTTGATACTCTTCAAGAAGAGTATGCTCGAAAAGAAATAAGAAATGCATTGATGCATATTAAAAAATTGAACAAAAAGAAAATTAGAAAAGAGGAATGTAAACATGGCAATCAAACCAGTAGTCGATATTACAGATACGCTCGGAAATAGTTTACTTTTAGTGGATATCAAGCAGCTTATGAAAGAATTGAAAAAGATGGAAAATTCGAAAAAGATTCCAATATTTCTCATGATAACTATTCGGTTGTGTGTCTTGAGCGCAAAATTTGAAAAGATATCCATCAAAGTTGTTAAACTATCAGCATTACTGAATTTTTATTTAGAAGAAAAGATAGACCGTCCTTTTGTCTGTGAATATCATTATTTTCTTAATCATCCTAAACGATTAAATGTGGTTTCTACAGGTCGCGTAGAAGTAAACGAGAGCATAAATATTATTTACATCGCTGACCCAAAAACTCAGATTTGGGAAGTTTATCTCATTACTTTAGTGATGAACGAGTGCCAACAACCCGAATAACATTGCTCGAGTCGTCAGATTGGCGGTAACTGAAATGAAGGAATGTTATGATTACATGAATAAGAATATCAAGTACGGTAGTAACTTCTTAGACCATGGCTATAAACCCGTTTGGGTCGTATTTGACGAAATGGAGCTTTCCAAGCTAGTAGAACAGACAAGCAGTCTAAAAAGGTTGTTAGTGAGGTTATGGACGGAATAAAGCAAATAATTACATTGGGTCATCAATCAGGAGTTTTTATTTTAATTGCTGCTCAACAAATGAGGTCTGAAACTCTTTCTACGGATCTACGCGATAATCTCGCACTTAGAATTATCCTCGGCTCAAATAGCAGTGAGGCTTATCGTATGGTCTTTGGTTTCTGCAACCCTAGAGAAAATTTCACCAATTGAGGTGAAAGGTTCAGGATTGTTATATATGCAAGGCAGTGGAAAAGAATCAGCTGAATACTGGGAATCTCCGTTTATTGACATGAAAAATTTTGATTTTATCGAGGAACTGAAAAAATATGTAAACATTACGAATTACTAAATAAGAGGACGAATTTATTATCGAGCATGTAAATCCTATGGTTATGGCACAAAACGCTTCTTTATCACTGAGAATGGCTTAAAAAAGGAGTTAGAAGCTTATGCTCCTGTCATTGATAAAATAGAAGCGCAAGAACTATAGATAAGTACAGAAAAGTTGGCACGCAAGTAGAAAAATGGTTTGGTAATAAAGTCGCTTCTACAATGAAGTACAGCGAGTATCAAGAAATTCTAAATGATTATAGAAAACAAGTTGGTGCGTATTCTCTCAGTCCGCTTTAACAGAGCTATACGGAATTCTTTTAGCTAGAAAAGACTCCATTTTAATAAAGGATTTTACACTAAGTGTTAAATAAATTCACAGAAACAAGTGAAACAGAAAATGAGAAGTTTATTGAATCTCTATCAGCCTATCAATCATTACTCTCTTTTTTAAAGAAAAAAATGAATTACCCTACTAGCATAATTCCTTACTTCCTGTATGTACAATTAAAAACTGGTTTTAGGAGTGGGAGAAGTGATGGCATTAACATGGGAAGAGATAGATTTCAAAAATGGCATGATTAAGACATACCGAAAAATAGACTCTACTCGTCATGTATTTGCTCCACCAAAAAACTCTACTTCAGTTAGAGAAGTTCCAGTAAGTTCTGATTTATTGGAAGTGCTCGACTCTTTAAAAGCAAAACCAAAAAGCTTGAAAATTCATGATATATCTGACGGATTCATATTTTTTGATGAAAGAAATGGTTTGCCAACCAATAACGGAATAAATAAGGCACTAAAAAGCTATCTCAATGAATTAAAGATAAAACCAATTATTACAGCAACAGGCTGTAGGCATGCCTATTGTATTGTCATACTCGCAAAAGGAATTGATATTTCTGTAGTCGCAAATACATGGGGCATAAAGACACAAAAAGAATAATTAATACGTATGGTCATGTTTTAAAGGAATTAGAGGAGAAAGAAAAAGAAAAAATCTGAAGTGTCCTAGATGAATTTAATTAAAATGGGACAAATTGGGGACAATCAAAAGCAAAACAGCTTAACCACAAGGGTCAAGCTGTTTAAAAAGATACCGGTGGTCGGGGTCGAACCGACACTCCAGAAGGAACACGATTTTGAGTCGTGCGCGTCTGCCAATTCCGCCACACCGGCGCGTTTATAATTTGTTTGGTAATGCCGAGGACCGGAATCGAACCGGTACGGTAGTCACCTACCGCAGGATTTTAAGTCCTGTGCGTCTGCCAGTTCCGCCACCCCGGCATGATATGTAACAAATTTAAATTATAAACGATTATGGAGGCGGCAACCGGATTCGAACCGGTGGTAAAGGTTTTGCAGACCTCTGCCTTACCACTTGGCTATGCCGCCATAAATATATTGGAGCGGAAGACGGGATTCGAACCCGCGACCCCCACCTTGGCAAGGTGGTGTTCTACCACTGAACTACTTCCGCGAATGGCTGGGCTAGCTGGATTCGAACCAACGAGTGACGGAGTCAAAGTCCGTTGCCTTACCGCTTGGCTATAGCCCAATACTATATATATGCAATAAAATAAAAAAAGTGTCAAAAATAAATGGGGCGAATAATGGGAATCGAACCCACGAGTGTCGGAGCCACAATCCGATGCGTTAACCACTTCGCCATATCCGCCATAATATTTATTTGAAATTGGCAGGGGTAGTAGGAATCGAACCCACACCAAAGGTTTTGGAGACCTTCGTTCTACCTTTAAACTATACCCCTAAATGAATGGTGGAGGGGGACGGATTCGAACCGCCGAACCCGAAGGAGCGGATTTACAGTCCGCCGCGTTTAGCCACTTCGCTACCCCTCCGACATAAAAGGTGGCTCAGGACGGAATCGAACCGCCGACACAAGGATTTTCAGTCCTTTGCTCTACCGACTGAGCTACTGAGCCATAACTTAATGCTATTTATTTTTTGAAAAA